>NZ_JBNDHT010000240.1:0-5344 GCF_056755115.1 Rhizobium sp. SVR5-2C
GTGCTCGGCCGTTAGCGCCTTTCAAGACTATTTCAGCAGTTCCTTGACGGTGCCGGAGGCCTTGGCGAAGTCCATCTGGCCGGCATAACGCTCCTTGAGAACAGCCATCACCTTGCCCATATCCTTCGGGCCTTCCGCACCGGTTTCCGCGATAATGGCAGAGATATTGGCGCGCACTTCCGAATCGGAAAGCTGCCTAGGCAAAAAGTCCTGGATGACCACTACCTCCGCGCGTTCCTTGGCGGCGAGCTCCGGCCGGGCGTTCTCTTCATAGATCTTCGCCGATTCGTCGCGCTGCTTCACCATCTTGGCGAGGATCTGCAGAATCTCCTCATCCGAAGCCTCGTTCTTGCCGGAACCGCGGTTGGCGATATCGCGGTCCTTGATCGCCGCCTGGATGAGGCGGACGGTCGAAAGCCGCTCGGCATTCCTGGATTTCATCGCGTCCTTGAGGGCAGTGGCGAGCTGATCGCGCAGCATTGATTTCACTCCTGTTGAATGGCGCTTCATAAACCAGCCGGATGGCAGCGATCAAATAAATTGCGCGATTTCCCGCACGAAGCGCAGGAAAAGGCCGCCGATTCGCGCTAGAAAGATTGACGCAAGAGCAGAGCGCGGCTATCTACCGCCACCTGCACCAAAATTCGTGATCAGGCCTGAGACGCGCGGCGACAACCTGCGCCCATACGCTTGCCAACACAAATGGCACTCTGGCGACGGCCCAAGACGTCGAGAGCTGCCGGAAACGGGAAGAAGATGACCGCAACAGCACCCTGGACAACCGACAAGCCGACTGCCCTGCTCGTTCTGGCAGATGGAACCGTGATTGAAGGCAAGGGCATCGGCGCCACCGGCAAGGTGCAGGCCGAGGTGGTCTTCAACACGGCCCTGACCGGTTACGAGGAGATCCTGACGGACCCTTCCTATCTCGGCCAGATCGTCACCTTCACCTTCCCCCACATCGGCAATGTCGGCGCCAATGACGAAGATATCGAAGACCTAGCGCCTGCAGCGCGCCACGGCGCAGTCGGCGTCATCTTCAAGGCGGATATGACCGAGCCTTCCAACTACCGCGCGGCCAAGCATCTCGACGCCTGGCTGAAAGCCCGCGGCATCATCGGCCTCGCGAGCGTCGACACGCGCGCCTTGACCGCCTGGATCCGCGAAAACGGCTCGCCGAACGCCGTCATCGCCCATGACCCGAACGGCGTTTTCGACGTCGACACGCTGAAGGCGGAAGCCAAGGCGTGGAGCGGTCTTGAAGGCCTCGACCTCGCCAAGATCGCCTCTTCCGGCCAGTCCTCGCAGTGGGCGCAGACACCATGGGTGTGGAACGAGGGCTACGGCGAACTCGCGGCTAGCGACGCCAAGTATCACGTCGTCTGCCTCGACTACGGCGTCAAGCGCAACATCCTGCGCCTCTTCGCCGGCCTCGACTGCAAGGTCACGGTGGTGCCGGCGACGACCAGCGCCGACGATGTGCTCGCCATGCAGCCGGACGGCATCTTCCTGTCGAACGGCCCGGGTGACCCGGCGGCAACCGGCGAATATGCAGTGCCGGTCATCCAGAAGTTGATCAAGACCGACATCCCCGTCTTCGGCATCTGCCTCGGCCACCAGATGCTCGGCCTCGCGCTGGGCGCCAAGACCGAAAAGATGCACCAGGGCCATCACGGCGCCAACCATCCGGTGAAGGACCATACGACGGGCAAGGTCGAGATCGTCTCCATGAACCACGGCTTCGCGGTTGACACGAAGTCGCTGCCGGAAGGCGTTGAGGAGACTCACGTTTCGCTGTTCGACGGCACCAATTGCGGCCTGCGCGTCAGCGGCAAGCAGATCTTCTCGGTGCAGCATCACCCGGAAGCCTCGCCCGGCCCGCAGGACAGCCACTACCTCTTCCGCCGCTTCATCAACATGGTGCGCGCGAAAAAGGGCGAGGAATCTCTCGCCGAGCGCTGATCTAAGACCGGCAAGGGCGTTCGCGACTAGACGTGTGCCCTTGTTATTTTTCTCGCCGAACGCGTTAATTGCAATTTAAGGACGCTCTTCTAAGACAGACTCTCAGGACTGAAGCCGACCTTCGCCTGGGATGCAATCTATGCAAGAGAAAAAGCATATACCGAGCCTGGACGGCTTGCGCGGCATCGCTGCGGCTGCGGTCGTGTTTTCCCACATGGATCTGATCTTTCCGTCGCTCGGCCATCTGATGATCGGTGGTATCGGCGGACGCGCCGTTGCAATCTTCTTCTCGCTCAGCGGCTTCCTGATGGCCTATCTCTACGGCGAGAGGCCGATCAGTCGCAAGGCGGTCTCCGATTTCCTGGTCAGCCGCTTCTCCCGCATCTATCCGGTCTATCTGGTGGCGGTCGTCGTCGTTGTCGTTCTGTCCAGCATTCCGGGCTTCGAATTCATCAATCCGATCCATGGCCCGACGGAGATCATTCGACACATCGTCCTACTTGGATCGAGCGGTGTGCTCTGGTCAATTCCGCCCGAAATCCAGTTCTATCTGCTCTTCCCGCTGATCTGGCTGTTCTTCAGCGATCGCAAGCGCTACCAGGCGCTCGGCATGCTGATGGCAGGCCTCTTGGCCGTCAACGCGCTTCTTGGTTTTCCCGGCCCTGGTATCCTGTTGCTATCGAAGCTTGCCTTCTTCCTGCTCGGCACAGCAGCCGGTAGGCTGTATTCTATCCTGGACAAACAACCACCGGGCCGTTCGATGGGCATAATGGCCCTGACACTGCCGTTCTTCATCCTCGTCTCGAACCACGTGTTTCCGACAAACGACAATGCCTGGGGGCTTGAACCTGCCTTCGCCGGCGCCCTCGCCGTGCTGGTCGTCTCGGTTGAACACCCGATCTCAGCTACGCTGTTCGCTGCGCCACCCATGCGTTTCCTCGGAAAAATCAGCTTTTCGCTCTATCTCTTCCACGTCCCGGTGATGTTCCTGATGGCAAATGCTTTGTCAGGCATTCTACCGATATCGATCGTCATTCCCTCGGCGCTCGGCGCGGCGCTGTTGATTGCATGGATGAGCTACGAATGCATCGAGACGCCAGCGCGCCGGGTGTTTGTATCGCTCTGGCGCCGTCATGCGTGGAGCGCCGCAATAGCTACGCTACCGGTTGTGTCGACACAGGTAAAAGGCGAGATCGGTCCGGGCGTTTTTCATCTCGGCTCAGGCGGACAGCCAAACACGCCAGCTTGAACCATCAGTGGCACAGGCCTACGACTCGCGGCGTACGAGAATGTAGAAACGACCGCATAGCATGACCGCTGCCGCCGCCAGACCGACGAGGAAGCCGAACCAGATGCCGACCCCGCCGAAACCGAACGGGAAGGCAAAGAGCCAGGCGAGGAAGAAGCCGATCGGCCAGTAGGCGATCAGCGCCATGATCATCGGCACACGCGCATCCTTGAGCCCGCGGAGCAAACCGTTGGCGATCGCCTGCAGGCCGTCGACCAGCTGGAAGAGACCGGCAATGATGATCAGCGGACCGGCATAGGCGAGCACCTGCGGCGCTTCCGGCCGGCTGACGTCGAGGAACCAGCGCGCGAAGAACTCCGGCATGATTGCAAACAGGATACCGCCGATCGCCGCGATCGCCGCGGCAATGATCAGCACGGCGATCGACGCCCGTACCAGGGCGCGGTGATCCCCCTGGCCGTGGGCAATGCCGACGCGCACCGTCGCCGCCTGGCTCAGCCCAAGCGGGATCATGAAAGCGATGGAGGCCCATTGGAGCGCAATGCCGTGCGCCGCAAGCTCGATCGTGCCGATATGGCCCATCAGCAGCGAGGCCGCGGTAAACAGGCTGACTTCGGCAAGGATGGTCACGCTGATCGGAAGGCCGAGGCGGGCGACATCCCACAGCGCATGCCAATCCGGCCGCCAGAAGCGCACGAGGATTTCGTAGCGCCGCGTCTCCTCTCTTATCTGCACATAGGCGAGGATGAAGAAGAAGCCCGCGGTCTGCACCGCGACGGAAACGATCGCGGCACCTTCGAGACCCATCGCCGGAAACCCGAAATGACCAAGAACGAGGCAATAGGCGAAGATCGCGTTCATCACCAGCATGACAATCGTCACGTTCAGAACGACGGCGGCCTTGCCGATCGCGCTGACGAGCGCGCGCATGACATTGTAAAGAAGCCCCGGCAGCAGGCCGAAATGGCCGATCAGGATATAGCCGTGCGCAAGCTTCGCCACTTCCGGCTTCTGACCGGCGGCGAGCAGTATATCCTCCGCATAGAAGAAGGCTGGCTGCATGACGAGCCAATAGGCTGTGACCACCCAAAGACCCATGCGGATCGACCGGCGCACTGTGACGGTATCGCCCCGGCCATAAGCCTGTGCGACCATCGGGATGACCGCGATGGAAAAGCCCGAGCCGAAAATGAGGATGGTGAACAGAAACTGCGCCGAAAGCACCATGGCCGCCAGATTTTCGGCGCCGAGGCGGCCGACGATCATCACGTCCGTCGTGTTGATGCCGAGCTGGGCAAGCTGCGCGCCGATGAAGGGAATGCCGAGCGCCAGCGTGGCGCGGAAATGCGCACTCCAGCGATTGTCGGTTTGCGGCACAAGCCTGTGCACGTCGATCGGCGCGTCCATCAGAGCCATTCCCGTCGTGGCTGAATCACTTCCGGCCGCAGCTAGCGGCAAAGTAACACCGCGCCTTAGATCAAAGCCTTACGAAGAACCATCCCAAAACAGGCAAATGATGAAAAATTCATCACCGGATCACGGAATTTGATGGCTCACTCCGCCGGCGCCTCCAGGGCTTCCGCAGGTTTTCCGGTCCTGACCTTCGCGAGGAAGACCAAAGCCGCACTGAGAATAAAGAATGCGGCCAGCAGATAGGGAGCGCCGGCAAAAGTCACCGGGGCATCCGGCCCGGTGAAATAGCCGAACAGCTGCGTAAAGATAAGAGGGCCGACAATGGTCGTGATGCTGGTGAGGCTGGTCAACGCGCCCTGCAACTCGCCCTGCGCCGATGGCGGAACCTTGCCAGCGGCTATGCTGCGAAGCGGCGGATCGGCCAGGTTTTCCATGACGGTCATGATGATGACCACGTAGACCATCCATCCCTCCCAAGCGAAAGCATAGCCCGTCAGGCCGATGACCGAAAAGGAGAGGCCGACGACCGCGGTCCTCCGCTCGCCGAGCACCGGGCACGATCTTCGGCAGGATAAGCCCCATAACGAGGGCAGCACCGATGCCATAGATGCCGAGCGAAAGACCGATCTGGCCCTCGCTCCAGCCGTAGCGGTAGGTGGAAACGAAGGACCAGACGGCGGGATAGACGGAATGCGCCAACCAGAAGAGGAACATGACGGC
>NZ_JBNDHT010000241.1:0-5287 GCF_056755115.1 Rhizobium sp. SVR5-2C
GTCTGTAACAGTCTTTGACGACGGAACTAGCAGGGCAGCCAGCATCCCCATCTCCCATAACCACGCGGGCTTTCCCGGCGGCATCAACGGCGCGGAGCTGCTTACCCGGATGCGCGCTCAGGCCACCATGTATGGCGCGGTGATTCGTGATCAACGCGTGACGGCATTGGGCAGGGCCGCTGAGGACTTCGTTGTTTCCTTCGACGATCGCACCATGTCGGCCCGAACCATTCTCGTCGCCACCGGCGTAATGAACCGGATGCCGTTGATGCCAAAGGACAAGCACGATGAGGCACTGAGACGAGGTCTCATCCGCTACTGTCCGGTTTGCGATGGTTTCGAAGTCACGGACAAGAGCGTGGCGATTATCGGGCATGGCTCGAAAGCGTTCAAGGAGGCACTGTTTCTCAGGAGCTACAGCCAGGATATCACTTTGTTGTCGCCCTCAGGCGAGCATCAACTCGAGCCAAGCGAAGAGGCGCGACTGCACGAACTGGGGATGTTGGTGAAGCCCGGCCCGTTTGAAATTGATGTCGAACAAGACGCAATTGTGATCCGCACAAGCGCCGGCACGCATCGGTTCGACTCCATCTACCCCGCGTTGGGATCGGACATCAGATCGGAGCTCGCCTTGGGGGTCGGCGCGACAGTGTCTGAGGAAGGATGCATTTGCGTCGACAGTCACCAGCGCACGAACGTGCGAGGCCTATATGCCGCTGGAGACGTGGTGATCGGCCTGGATCAGATCAGCCATGCGATGGGACAGGCCGGTGTCGCTGCAACGACAATCAGGAATGATCTGTGCGAGATAACAGCGTTGATCAGATGAGATGAGCAGCCGACGAAAAAGTTCAATCGTTTAGCGACATCGCATTGATGAGAAACAAAGCCGGGAAACCAGCGACGATGACCGCCGCTCCCCAAGCAGCCAGGATCTTCAAGACGTAGGCCAGCACTAGTCGCGTGCGCAGCGGCAACAGTCTGCATTCGTGGCTAACTGCTTACCCCTTTTTTAAGGCCAAAGGTGCGACAGCAGCGATGACGATCGTGAGACGCTCGACGTGGATCTGCTACAGATCAATTATCGTTCGCAGATCTTCAGCGCGCGGACGGCCGGATATGACAGCTCACCCCCGAGGGCTCGTCAATCAGGGGACGATGATCCCTCCACCTCCTAAACCTTGGCTTGCTCTCCAGCCTCCCGAAGCGACAGAAACTTTGTGGTGACCGCAACGATGTGTTCATCGAGCCATGCCGCCATCGCTTTTTCTTCGGCAAGATTTGCCTGTAGCGCCGCGGTCGTAGCCCCGTAGCCACCCGCTTCCGCGACCGTCAGCACCGATTTGTAGGCCGCCATCTCGAAGTTCTCGAAGGCAAAATTGGCAAACGAGTTCTTGAGGATCTCATCACCGGCCATTGTATGACCCATCGCGGCCATCGCGGCCATCGCGCCGGTGAACGACGGGGCGATATCCTTGAGCGAGGAATTGTCCTCGTTCAAACCTGCCAGGACTTCTTCAAGCCGGCCGATCTGGCCCTTTGTCTCGCGGATATGCGGTTCCAGCTTTGCCGCGACCTCCGGATAGTTCTCGATGCGTGAAAGCTGCGGCTTCATGATCGACAACGCCTGGTTCTCCATGGCGTGTGCATTAATCCGGTTACTAAGACGTCGCGGGTTTCGTCGGCTGCCATTGGCTTTCTCCATCGTTTATCTGGAGCGAGAACATCTGAGAAAGAGCAACGTTCTCTCTCCTGAAGAATGCCCCAGGAACTCAAGACAATGGGCCGAGTTCGCTCCTCAGGATGGAGGATAGACGATGGCCGGCAGATGGATCCATTTGTGCATCGACATGCAGCGTATGTTCGCTGAGGACACCCCGTGGCAAGTGCCGTGGATGCGGGAGGTGTCACCAGCGGTGGAGGAGGTGGCAAACCGGCACGCGCAGAGAACGATATTCACCCGCTTCGTCCTGCCCGCCCGAGTCGAGGATACCCCACCTGAAGCAGGCGGGCGGCGGATCGATCATCGTCGTCTCCTCGATCGATGGCACCCGCACCTTCACCACCCCTGGCGCGACTGCTTATACCGCTGCCAAGGCAGGCCAAATGGCGATGGTGGAGCAACAGGCGCTCGAACTGCCCGCCACCAAATCCGCATCAATGCCGTCTGCCCCGGAGAGATCGACACCAATATCGAGGCCAATACCAGCCTGCGCAAAGAGGACGAGACCGCGACCCCTGTTATCTGGCGAGAGGGACAAGTCCCAATCACCGGCGGAAAACCCGGGAGCAGCGAGGACGTGGCCGAAGTGATCGTTTTCCTCGCGTCGGAAAAGTCGTGCCACATGACAGGTTCCCCGGTGTGGGTCGATGGCGGCCAAGGGTTGCTTCGATAGTGGTCGTCACGCTGTGTACTTAAGGAGGAGAACGCTATGGCCGAAGACGGTAGATCGGGGCCGGGCACCTCCGGATCCCGAAGGCTCGACAGAAACATAGATGCGCTGCTCCAGCGGCGTAAAGCGGAAGAGAAGCAGTCATCGCTGCAGGAGAAGGTGGCGCATGCAATCACCCGCTTTGCCGGATCGATGACCTTCGTCTATCTGCATATTGTCATCTTCGGTGTCTGGATCTTGGGAAATATTGGTTTCATTCCATTCTTTCCCGTATTCGACCCCTCACTGGTCATATTGGCGATGGGGGCCTCCGTCGAAGCGATCTTCATTTCCACATTCGTGATGATCAGCCAGAACAGGATGGCAGCAGCGGACGACAAGCGCGCCGATCTCAACCTTCAGATTTCATTGCTCGTCGAGCACGAGGTAACGCAGATCCTGACGCTGGTGGCTGCCTTGGCGGAGAAAGACGGAGTGGCCGCCGACGCCGCTGGGGAACTGGAGGAATTAAAGCAGGACGTGGCACCTGAAGAAGTTCTCGACCACATCGAGCGGAAGGAGAACACCCCTGACGAAGGACGCACTCCTTAGCCCCGGCGGCTCGCGCGCTTGCGCTACTTGAACGCGGACTGAACGCGCGACCTTTTAATGCTCGAGAGCAATTCGCTCGCCACCAATCCATTACCACAGCGTCAGGGGCGAGCCCCCATTCTTAGACCCGGCTACTACAGCTGTGGGCGCACATAAGCGAGGTGCACCACATGCACGCATGCTGCGAGATTTCTTCAACATCGAATTGGAATATCATGATCCCGCCAGCTGAGAAAGGTGATGAAGTTCGCGATCAGATCCTTTGCAGAGCGGGCTTATGCCTGTTTTGTGCCTTTGATGGAGCGGTTGCCAGCGCCGCTTACTGCAGATTATGCGGCGCAGATGCGGTAAGTCCGTTCAAATGCATGAACTGCTGTGCTGGTGGCCGAAGCGTCCGTGCATCGGTTCGAAAAGCGCCGCCGACTCCGCCGGCGCGTCCCGTAGTGTACCCATGATTAGCGTTCTTCCGCCAAGCCTTCAGCGCACGCTGGGAGGCATTCTTGCGGCCGACATCAGCGGTTGGGCAACCTGATCCAACAGCTGCCCCGCATTTTGTTCCTCACCCAGCGACAACGTCCGCAACTGGGCGACGGCCGGCTGTGCAAGCTGAAGAGCAAGATTGCGTGCCGTGGTATAGACAGCGACCTCGTAGTGTTCGACCCGCAATGCCGCACCGATGAGAGCCAGATCTGCAGGGGCGTCTTCTTTCTTCTTGCCTTCCGCCATCACCTCCTCGCCTTCCTCGACAAGGCCTGCCATGCCCTTGCGAGGTTTTGCCCTTGCCGCCGACCCTAGGATCTGGAGACATTCGTTCAGCCGTTCGACCTGCACCTCGGTCTCGGTGAGATGTTTCTCCAGCAAGGTCTGAAGCTGTTGCGAACGCGCCGCCTGCTGCATCTTGGGAAGCGCCTTGAGGAGCTGCTTTTCCGCATGCAGCAGGTCACGAAGCTCGTCGACGAGAACCTCCTGAATCCCTTCCGATCCTTCCGGCGGTGCGCTTCGTGCCTGGATGGCCGGTCCTGCATCCTCGAGACCTTTCAGTCCCTGGAAAGCCAGAGCCTCGACGAACTCCCACGGCTCACCTTCGTTGCATGGGCCGCGAGCATCGACCTCGCCAAGATCCCCTTCGCCGGTGGAATCGTTGAAAAACTGGTCGACCAACCCAGGCGTGGGTGCAATCCTGCCGACGCTGAGGGGCGGTTTCCCCATGCTTTCCAGCGCAAGCTGGAACGCGCGCATATGCGTAATCTCTCTCGTCATCAGAAATTGCAGCGCATCCTTGGTGCCAGGATCGCGACAGAAGTCGATCAGGCGCTCGTAGACGATCTTGGCAGGAGCTTCGGCGGCGATGTTGCTCCGCAAATCCACGTCAAGCTCACGCGGAGCGGTCCACGGATTACCATGGAATTGAAGAGGTTTACGCCGCCGCCACCGGCGATAGCGATCACAGGATCAGCTTCCGCCTCCTCGCGGACCGACTTCAGCGGCTTCAGGTGCATCCTGGCTAGCGTGCCGACGATTTCGAGGTGACTGAGCTCCTCAGTGCCGATGTCCATCAACAAATCCTTCCGGCCTGGATCCTCGCAGTTCAGGCCCTGGATGGAATATTGCATCGCCGCCGCAAGTTCGGCCATTGGCGCCGCCGAACTGCTCAAGGAGCATATTCCCGAACCTCGGGTCCGGCTCGTCCACCCGAACGGTATACATGAGCTTCTTGACGTGATGATACATGCGGCGTCCCTCGTTGGATTTGCGCCTAACTTCCTTTCGATTGAAATGTTCCAGGCTGCACCTGGCACATCAGCACGCTCCCGCTCATTCCCTTTAGAACTCAGCGGCGCTCCGAAAAGAGGACAGCGGCTTGTCCAACGGTTCGGCTTCGATGCGCCTCGAACCCTCGTCGGCATCAAACCTTCCGGCGAGAGCCTATGCAGTAACGACGCGGTCGACGGAAGCCGCAGCTCAGGCTCGACCAGTTGCCGCATTGCTCCGAGAACGATTCCGAATGGAATGATCCTGAATTCAGGATACACAGCTGTCGCCTGGCTCCGTCTATTCGAAGGAATCGACGTTCCCGTAGCAGGGTGAAATATCTTGCGCGGCTTGCAAGGTCGTCGTTAGCCGGTGAGGCCTTCACATTTCGCGATATGAACTTCTACCAGATGGCCCACACCGCATAGACGAAACAGGCGGCAGCAACAGCACAGAGAAACGCGATGATCGCGCGTTCTGCACGGGGATTCATAGCCGCCACCACATCGGCAGCGAGCCCGTGACGAAGATCAGCGCTACCAGGGTAAGAT
>NZ_JBNDHT010000242.1:0-5279 GCF_056755115.1 Rhizobium sp. SVR5-2C
TGATTCCCTGGGGCCGCGACAACGGTGACCAGGTTCCAAGTGTCCTGCGCGACGACGACCGTGATCCCTTCCTGTCGCTGCATCGCGACGTAAACCGGCTGTTCGACGACGTCTTCCGCGGCTTCGGCTCCAGCCTGCCATCCGTTGCCCGGACATCCGCATTCGGTACCGGTTGGCCGAGCGTCGAGATCTCCGACACCGACAAGGAGATCAAGGTGACCGCCGAAGTGCCCGGCCTTGCAGAGAAGGACATTGAGGTCCTGCTCAATGACGGAGTGCTAACGCTGAAGGGCGAAAAGCGCTCAGAGAGCGAGGACAAGGATCGGCACTTCTCTGAGCGTTATTACGGCCGGTTCGAGCGCCGCATCCCGCTCGGTTTCGAAGTCAAGGAAGATGAGGTCGATGCTCGCTTCAAGAACGGCGTGCTGACCGTGACCTTGCCGAAGAGCGACAAGGCGCAGTCGCAGGTCAAGCGCATCGCCATCAAGAGTTGATATCAATCAAAGCGCCGAGGGCGGCCATGGGCCGCCGTCGGTCTCGATGCTTCGCCAGCAGGGAGGGATAAATGACAGAGACTGTTAGACACACCACGAAAACAACACACCTGTTTCGGCTTCCAAGGCTCGAACGACAACCGGCGAAGCAGTCTTTCTCTCGAATGCTCCCGGTCTCCAAAAAATGCCATTGCGTGTATCTCGCCAAACAGGTGCGGCACCGAGGCTGGATCTGCTGGGGCCGTACCTACCAGTAGGAACAGTGCCTGTTCCGTCTCCTCTTCCCCGACAACCGGACATCGCAGCAGCGGCGGTTCAATTGCTGCCGCCGCACCCGTCTTCTGCCAGCAGGAGGCGGCCCATTAATGCGCAACACTGATGAGGAAAAATGAACCATGCTGAGGTCCCTGCCTTCGAACAACCGGGCGGCTTTCGATGTCCTCAATATCGTTGCCGGTCTTGGTCTAGTGCTATCGCCATGGCTGCTCGGCTTCGCCGCCGAACCCTACGCCGCCTGGAACGCCTGGATCGTCGGTATTGTCATTGTCGGCAGTCGCGCCATGGGTCCTTGGCTTCTCGGTGGTGACAGCGGCAATGTGGGCGCATGTGATTGCCGGCATCGTGGTCGCAGTCCTGGCCACTGGCGGCATCTGTTTAGCCACAACCATCCGCTGTCGACCGTGTAAGAAATTGAGAACGGTCGAGGCCTTCGGCCCGTCCTTTTTGCACCCTTCACGCGTCACGCGTGAGGGGAAGGAAGCTCCAGATGGACAACATCGTGATCGGTTTCGCGGGTGACCTCTATAGAAATTGGAACGAAGAGGATTTCGGCGTTCCCGCTTCCGTTGAAACCATCGCTCAAGGGTCGGTTCCAGGTCGCGTCGGGGTTTGCTTTAGATCGAGCCTTGTTTTACGGCACGGCGGGTTGGACGACCGCGCGAGCCGAGGCACATACCCCTGGCGGCGCGTCGAGCGATACGCTTAGCGGGTACACGGTTGGGGCGGGTGTCGATTATGCGTTCACCAACAATGTCTTTGCCAGGGGGGAGTATCGCTTCACTGACTTCGGCACCGGAATTTTTGGTGGCGGATCAGTGGACTTGATCTCGACCAGCACATGCTCACGGTGGGCATCGGCTTGAAATTCTAAGAATGACCTGTCGCGGCTGCCAAGGCATAGAGGAGCGCAATAGTGGTCACCGAACTGCTGGTTTGCGCCTCAATGGCGGCTGTCGACGGCGATACGGTCAAGTGCCTGCCGAGTGGTCAGAATATGCGATTGCTGGGGGAAGGTGTTCCGTTCGTCTCGGGGCATCGACACGCCGGAGATCGGGTCGCACGCGAAGTGCATCAAGGAACGGAGGCTGGCGTTAATCGCCAAGGGAAGGTTGAAAGAGCTTTTGGCTAAAAAAGGCTTGCGGGTGGAATGGAGCGGAGCGGTGGACGCAACACCTTCTCACCGGCCGCTGGTGAATATCTACCGGGCCAATGGTGAAGAAATCGGCAAGACGCTACTCAAGGACGGCTTTGCTCGAGAGTGGCGGCCCGGGCATCGAAACGACTGGTGCACCAGAGTCCTGACGAGATTGCAACCGTACGGCAGCAGACCAATGCTTGAAGCTGGCCACTAACAGCCCAAATTTCAGTTAATGCCGTTTAAACACCGAGCCGTTTGTTAATCCGTTGCCGCATTGATGGCGGGTTGGTTCCCATATCTCGACCTCAGTCGCCAGTGATGTCGGGTTGGCAGTTCTCATCCTGGTGCCGCTCGGTCACTATTTACTCTTACCTGCCCGCTCCTGCGGGGCTACTTTGAGCCAGCATACGGTTTGTAAAATGCCATGTCCGTCGACTTTGCCACCATTAAGCGCGTTGCGCACCTTGCCCGTATTGCCCTCTCGGAAGAAGAGGCAAACCTCATGGTTGGCGAGCTGAACGGTATTCTCGGTTTCATCGAGCAGCTTTCGGAAGTGGACGTTGAGAGCGTCGAGGCGATGACTTCGGTTATGCCTATGGCAATAAAGATGCGCGCGGACGAAGTCACGGAAGGCAACAGGGCCGCCGATATCGTTTCCAATGCGCCGCTCGCCGATCAGAATTTCTTCCTGGTGCCTAAAGTGGTCGAATAACCTCTCCCGCTTTCGGCTCCGTTGCTGGATGTATTAACCCTTGAAAGGCACAAAGCCGTCGCCCAAATCTGTATGCGTCAAACCCGCCAAGTTAAGGAGGTTGCAATGGCGCTCGACAAGTTTGACCACCCTATTTATGCGCAGCGGAAATACTTCGTTCAGGAAATAGCGGGAGTTGACGACATGTTCGACTACCTGGATGAGTGGCCCCCTGAGAAGCGAAGCCCCACCTACCAGACCTTAATCGACCTTTGCAGAGAAGCAGCATGTGGCAGACGTCCAACGTCGACGGTGCGCGAGAATTTTCGGCGCTTTTTGAAGAAAAACGGGAAACTCGCCGAACTCGAGGACATCCCACCATTCATGAGGCGTGTCACCAATCGCACCATCGGCGGCACCTAAGCTATGCGCCATCTGGACGTCTTGAACGGCAAATATTCCATCACTACATCTAATATACCGGATGCCAAGGCGGACCGGCAAAGCTGAGTGAGCGTCGAGGACGACTTGGACTTGGCGCTCTCGTATCCATGTTGCTTCAAAGGAGGATGTGGCTATGAGAACTACCACTTTCGATTTCTCGCCCCTGTTCCGGTCGAGCATCGGATTCGATCGTATGTTGGACGCGCTTGAGGCGGCAAGCCGCATCGAGACCGGCGACAACTGGCCCCCGTATGACATCGTCAAGACCGGCGGGGATGATTACCGCATCGCAATGGCTGTGGCGGGCTTTTCGCAGGACGAACTGACGATGATCCGGGAACAGAACATGCTTATCGTGTCGGGCCAGAAGAAAAATGGCCAAGACGGCGAGTACCTGCACCGGGGCATGGCGGGTCGGAGCTTCGAGCGTCGCTTCGAGCTTGCAGACCACGTCAAGATCGTTGGTGCAAACCTGAACGACGGTCTCTTGACAGTCGATCTCAAACGCGAGGTTCCGGAGGAAATGAAGCCGCGTCGTATCGAGATCAAGAGCGACCTGGCCGTTGGCAACGATCAGACTAAGCAGATCGAAGGTGAGAAGGTCGTTTGACAACCAGTATCAGACGTCTAACGGGCATCGGGCGCCCCGCCCGGTGCCTTTGGCGTCTTTAGCTCATGGAGAGCCTGGTTTCGGCAATTGAGCCAATGAAGATGAAGCAGTGACCGTGCGGCGCGCTATTCTGCCGGATTGCGCCCGGAGTCACCCTGCCAGCGCATCCAGCCGAATTCCGGCGAGCTGACCCCGCAACCTTCTCCACAAGTCAGCGGGGTCTTTTTTCTTACGCTGCGAACGGGAACAGAGATCGACTTACTTGGTCAAGGAGAAGACCGTGCGGCAATCTTGCTGGTAACCACCATCAACGAAGACGCACTTCATCGTGACGCGCGGTCACCGTCCCCATTAAACGACCCGCTTCTTATGGAACATTGCAGAACCAGCCTTGTTCTGCACACTTGGGCCGCGTCGCAGTTTCTCCTGTTCAACCGGCTGATGACACCCCTCTCCGGGTGCCGCGTGGTCAATCCCGCGCTGAATGGCTAGGGGAGCTATGAGGCGCGGCAAGGCTAGCTTCCGCAGGTGCGGGCCCTTCGATCGGTAACCATTATTGATTATTGACGAGCAGGCTCCCCGGGGCTTTAGTTTCAAGCGCTGCAGCCCCCAGCACGGCACAATGACGGCCACCTACCCAATATCCGAGGCCGCCATGAGGCCAGGGGCTCGCTATCTCCGACCCTTTTGGACGAGCCCTTGGTCGTATTTCCGCGTATTATTGCGTCAGGCCTGTCTGCCCCGCGGAGAGCCTCTGGCGTTCGATACGGTCGACGCGCTCCGGACGCATTTGCCTTTGACCCAATCGCCCAGCCCCTGACCGCCGCGCCGCTGCTCCGATCGCCCTATCACGTTGAGATAGTAGTAAAGCTCACTCCAGGAGAGGCGATTTGCCTCCACTTCACGCGCAGTAGAAATTTCGCCCATCAGACAGTCTCAGGTCGAACTCTTGAGGAACGGCGAGCGCTCCATCTACAGCCAACCGAGCCCCTCCATCGGACATGTCCTTGACGATATAGTCCAGAACGCTTGCGCCGCCGTTCAACAGGATCTTGCCTCCGATCAAAGTCCGTTTTCTGTGCGTCGATTGCTGTCCATAGGCACCCCATGCGTTGCCTTGCAGTCTATTCCTGTGCAATCACTTAAAGGTTAAGATGCAGCCTCCGTACGATCTCGAGCGGAGGCGTCAGAAGCTTCAGGACGATTTGGTGTCGAGCAAATCACAGGCGACCGCCCTGTTGCATATCCGCAGGGTTTTCAGAAATGTCTACCAAACATTCCCAGCCAGCGCTAAAGTGCACTTCAGAGGTTCTGGGAGTATGGAGCACAGACCCTTCGACAAATTCAGGTACGGTCTTGCGTCCCTTCTGGTGCGCCGCCCCCATTTGCGGCCCCGTGCGAATACGGTGACCTGCCACGGGTAATTTCCTCCAAAATGGATTAGAGTTCCGGCCTATTAAAGGACGGACGAATGAAGAAGCAGAGATTTACGGAAGAGCAGATTATTGCGGTGCTGAAGGAGCAGGAGGCTGGCGCGAAGGCGGTGGACCTCTGCCGCAAGCACGGAATTTCGGAAGCGACGTTTTACAACTGGAAAGCCAAATACGGCGGTATGGAAGTCTC
>NZ_JBNDHT010000243.1:0-5166 GCF_056755115.1 Rhizobium sp. SVR5-2C
TTTCAATTCACCCTGACTTCAGTACCGGGTCCGCCTCTTCCCGCTGAACATGCCGACACGCTAGTGGGTGGTTAGTCGTGGCTCTAACCGGATCGTAGTCGATGGCCGTTCGACGGTGCGTTTATCGCTTCAACCATTCTTTGGATACCCGGCAAGCCACTGTGTAGGCCGGATCGAACACGTTGCCGATGTCATATCGCACGACCTGGCCGAGAAGGTGGCTGGCTGCCGTTTTGCCAAGGCCGTAATCACGACCCAGCCATTCCAGCATTTCCGTGGTAGCATGCTGGAGCGCCTGATCAAGCGGACGTGCGTTGCCGATCGTAAAGATGTCAGTAGACGTTTCGCCGCGAGGCCACGTGATTTTAGCTTCTTTCACGACGGACAGGCGCATCGTCACCTCGAAAGTCGTTTCGATTCCGGTCCCGACGATCTCGCCGTCGCCCTGCAAAGCGTGACAATCTCCAACAAAGAACAGCGCGCCTGTCTCGAAGACCGGCAAACAGACTGTGGTTCCTGGCCCAAACAAGCGATAGTCCATGTTGCCGCCATACTCGCCACTCGTTGCTGTCGATATTGACTGACCGAGACTTGGCGCTACTCCGAAGCAGCCGATCATCGGACGCATCGGCAGAACGAGATCTTCGAGGCCCGGGATCGGGTCTTGAAGGCGAACAGTCATGGAATGCTGATCAATCGTCCAAATGGCAGTGTCTCGGGGCGGCAGTCCGCGCACATATTCGGGATCGACAACATTTGCCGCGACCGAACTCCGAGTCCACCCGGTATCTCGAGTCGGGGTCATTGATAAAATCTCGACTTTCAAGGCGTCGCCTGGCTCGGCCCCAGAAACAAATATGGGACCGTTCATCGGGTTCGGTCCCGAGGCATACCGCACCCCCGACTTGTCAAAGCCCGCCGCATCAATCGTGTCGGTCACGACGATATCGCCGTCGTTCACCGTCAGAACCGGGGGAAGTTTTCCAATGACATTGTGGTAGGTCTCGACGACCAGACGGCGAAGCATTTGAGTTATGTCCTGAGTTTGAGTGTTCGAGAGAGGCGAGGTTTTATTCCCAGGCGGCGGTTGGAGCTGTCAACTTCAGTCGCTATGACGCTTTCAGTCGGCTTTCCGCAGGATTTTCGCTACGATAAGTCGTTGATTTCTTATACTAGAAATTTTCACTTGACGAGCAGAATGGCGGTATTTGTCGTTAAGCTGACAGCTTCGCTTGTCACGGGCGCTTGGCGACCGTCGCCGAGGAGCGTGAACGAAACGATGTTGAACTCAACCCGGCCACGGCGGGTCCTTCGTATAGCCTGCTTCCAAGCCAACGGAGGCGCGATGAAATGGCGACCGGAGAGCTTTATGAGCGCACCTTCCTGGACGCTTGATTTCGGACCAAAATCGATCTTTTCCAACTTCTCGATTTTGTCTGTGTGGTCGTGGGCTGTATCGTCGAGCGCTTCGGAGAGATCGCTCGCTATCTCGGCCTGCGCTTGTTCGTCGTCTTTTGCGCGATCATTCGTTGTCTGGAACGTCCGCAGCCTGGAAGGGCACGCGAGCAAGTCGCGAGTCGCGCAGGATGCTCGTGACGAGCCAGACGTACCGCTGCTCGGCGGTGTCGAATCCCAGCACGGAAAAGGACTGCCCGAAGGGACACGGGGGAAAGTCGGGAAAGTCGATGCGCAGCACGAATCGCTCCGGATCTTCCTCGAACTCGCTCTTGTAGATCTTCCGAAGACCATACCGGCTAGGGGCCACCTCTTCTGAGATCCGCTTGGGGCGCCGCGCGGTCGTGAGGCGCGCAAAGAGCTCGCGGGAACAATCCTGGTCGAGTGTATCGAAGGCGTCGATCAGCAGCCCCTTACCCTTCGTCCTCCCATCTGTAATCGCGTAGACGTTTGATCCGTCGCCTCCGCCGGATCCGCTCTCGAACCTCAGGGAGACGTCAACCTGGACGTCGCTTGTCGCAACTGCCATGCCGGTCGCGAGGTCGTAGAGCCCGCCGTCCTTGATCCGGTACTCCCGGTCATAGCCGCGCTTTATGAGCTCAGACACGGCCTCGACGATGTCGTCGACCTCAAGGTTCATTCGAAACTCCTTATTTGCGGGCGCGGTGAGCGGGTGTACGCGATCTCGGCCGATCCCTATCCTACGTCAAGTGTCCGACGCTAATCGCCGTCGCCAAGCTTGGGAAATTCCGTACCGTTATCGATTCCATTCCCGGACGGCTGCGCTTGCGGGCCGACGACGTTCACTGCGATCCGGTCCGACAGTTCGAGTAGCTCGGTACAGAGCGAGGCGGCACGAGCTGGCCGTCGCCGACAAGGCGGACCGTGTGCGCGTCCTCAAGCACTGCACGAGAGTGAACGAACTCGACGCCGACGCGCTCCTGACCCTCGCCGTATAGTCGTTCCAGACACCCGATCTCCCCGTCTTTCGCGGCGATCAGCGAGGGCCAGTCGAAGCCCGACACCGAGATCTTCCAGCCGATTCTGCGGCGTCGTCGAAGCTGTCGCTGAAACGGCTGGCGTAGAGGAAAAGCTTCTTGGGAACGCACCCGCGGTCATCCCTCGATCATCGCCGCCACGGCTGTGATCTCGGTGCTCGACGGGCCGAGAACTTTGTTCTTGTCCTAATAAAGGCCGGGTCTAACCAGCGCGAGGTCCCTGTTGCCTCCTTAACCGCATCCCCAGGTGGTCACCACTCAAATGATCTCGGCGTCAGAGCCGGTGAGGACGAATGTGCCGCCAGAATGCGATGGGACGTAACCGATTGTGAGCTGGCGCGTCCCGGCATTGGGGCATGCGTCGCTACCAACGATCGGAGAGTCGTTTCTCGCCTCGGAGCAAACCCGCGGAAAGACCATGCGCACCGTCGTGCCGACGCCCGGCTCGGACTCCAACCGGATCGCGCCGCCGTGTTGTTCGACGAACTTGCGAACCTGGGGGAGGCCCAACCCCGTGCCGTCGCCGGCCGCCTTTGTGGTGTAGTAAGGTTCGAAGGCCCGTGATAGGACATCCTCCGACATGCCCGAACCATTGTCCGCCACTGTGATCACCACGGCGCCTTGAGGTGCTGCGGGGAGCGGATCAACGTTGGTCGCGATGATCGACACGACGCCGCCGCACGACATCGCCGCGTCCGCGTTACGGCACAAGTTCAGCAGCGCGAAAAAGAGCTGCTCGGGGTCCGCGCTGAACTCCCAGAGGTCGGGGCTGATCTCGACCTCCATTCGGGTCCGCTCGCCAAGTGCGTGCCCCAACGTTTCGGCGGCAGCGGTCAGGTGGGCTTGGGACGCGAACTCTCTGGTGGAGGGGCGGGGGTGCCTGCCTGCATCGAGCAGGCTCCGACTCAAACGCGCACCTCGCTCGACTGCCCGGTACATCCGTTCGAAGATCACCTCCCGAGTGACTGCGTCGCCTTGGCACTCCAACAGGCGAAGGCCGCCCCCAATCACCGATAGCACATTGTTAATGTCGTGAACGAAGACCTTGGCGACCTCGTCAATCTCCTGCAGGCGCTGAAGCTCTGAATCGGCTACGGGATTAGCTCGCTCGGCGAGCGGGATTTCGCGACACAAAACGCCTGAAATTTCCCCGTCGCTTCCGATGAGGGGAATCTCGACCGACCGTGTCCTTGCCGGAGATCCTTGTCCCGAGCTGTGATGCACCGGTCGCACGAAAGTGCTGAATCCGCGGCCCGGCCCAATCGCAACTCCACCGCGTTCCGCTAGGACGACGATTTCGTCGGACAGCACGCCGATTACAGGATTGCTTTCCGGGCGGGGCGATGGAACTGTCGTTGACTCTGCGATTTGCATATCGGCCTCCAAGCTTGAAGTCGCGGGAACGATGATGCGCAGCAGACTGTAGTCGAGCGAGGCGAAAGGGAAATCACCTGTCGCCATCAAATCTATAGCCGGCCGTTATCGGCCACCCGCGCGGATGCCATGCCGGTCAACCTTCAGATCGAAAATAACAATGAGAATAAAATTGCTCGCCGCGACAACACGTACGAGCAGATATCGCCGATGTCGTGAGAGTCAAACTCTCTGTGCGGTCGAAAGCGAGGTCAGCTATGTCAAGATGCGCTCGTGCTATTGATACGGCATGTCGGGCAACGTGCGGATTATGACTTTGCAAAGCTGGTGTAGCCGTTAGTCGGCAATGCTAGACGATTGTCCAACTCAAGCGTACTCGCTCTCGCCATCCGTAATTTAGCGAATGTCTGACCAAGCCAACCGTTCAACCCGCGAGCCATCAAGCGCCGTATCGCTCGGTCTTGATTGACGCGGCATTGATCCCAGCCGCGAGTGCACCGTCGGCGGCTACATTGACGAAAGCGTTCGACCCACACACAAACACAGAACGCGGCGGGGAGGGGCAATCTCGCCGCGATGTCGGCGACCATCGGCCGCGTCAATACGTCGGCTAAAATCCGACCTGCGTGTCGCCGGCTCCCGGGTCAAAGCCAGGGCGAAGGAGAAGCCGGACTTGGATTCTTCGGCGGCGAGCAGCTCGTCTCCGAAAAGCGTGCCTCGCCTCGTACGCGCGGACATCAGCAGCTCGGTCAGGACGCGCTGTCCGCTCGCGCGGCGGTAGCGGACCATCGCCGCAAGCGGCGCGACACTAGACCGGCGCCGATCAGTAGGACTGGCCTTGAGGCATCGTCCCGCCAGATGAAGTGGCCACCTAGCGGGGCACGGAGCTCTATCTCATCTCCGACCTCCGCAACGTCGTGGAAGAATGGCGACACCTCACCGCCTGGCAGCCGCTCCACGGCCAGCTCCAGGATTCCGGTAGAGCTGGGCGCCGAAGCGATCGAGTAGCTTGTCTGGGGAAGGGCGTTGAACTCTCCAGGTCCAGGACTTCACCGGGCGCGGCCCGATCTTCAACGTGAACTTCCAGGATTCCAGCTCGACGTGGGGCGTTGGGCCGGCGGAAAGCACAGGAAAGTTTTCGACTATGTGTTGGCCGGGTGGAATGCGGGCGGAACGGTTGTCCGCTGTGTGCCGGCCTGTAAAACCGCAAGTGACCATCGCAAACATCTTTCTCTTTGCTGACGGTCGTGGGCGTTAATGCACCTGAGGTTGGAAAGAGTGGCGTCTTGATTTCTGAAGGGGAAATCACGTGTCGCCATCGAATTTATAGCCGATCGTT
>NZ_JBNDHT010000244.1:0-5100 GCF_056755115.1 Rhizobium sp. SVR5-2C
GCCTCCTGCTCCTTCAGCACCGCAATAATTTGCTCTTCCGTAAATCTCTGCTTCTTCATGCGTCCGTCCTTCAATGGCCCGGACTCTAATCAATTTTGGAGGAAATTACCCGTGGCAGGTCACCATGCCCAGAGTCGCCGCAGAAGATACAAGCCGTTTCCCGATGCAGATTCCGCCGGCCGAGAAGGCCCGGCTGATGCGTGCGGCCGCGCTCGAGCGAACTAGCCTCAAGGAATTCGTGCTGCGCAATGCGCTGCTGGCAGCTCAGGCAGTTATCGAAAAGGCCGAGCAGATAAGCCTGGACGAGGAGCAGACCCGCTTCATACTGGATTTGCTGGATAACCCGCCGAAGCCGAATGCCAGACTGCAGGCAGCGGCCCGTTCGCTTGCTAACCGTAAATGACGCTTCCGGACTGGCATGAGGAGCCGATCGCCAGGAAGCACAATCGCAAGAGCTTCGATTGTGGTCAGGCGGACCTCAACGATTTCCTGGCCAGATATGCGCGGCAGGCTCATGAGAGCGGCGCCTCTAAAACCTATGTCGCGGTCGATAATGCGGATAATATGACGATCCATGGCTTCTATACGTTGAGCCCGGCGCAGGTCGACTTCGATCTGGCGCCTGAAGCGGCCCGACCACCGGGCAGCGGACGTCATCCGATCGGCCGGTTTCGCCTCGGTCGTCTGGCGGTGAGCCGATCTTTGCAAGGTTGGGGGCTGGGCGGTGAATTGCTCATTGCGGCCGCACGGCGATGTATTCAGGTCTCGTCGCAGGTCGGTGGCTCGTTACTATTGATCGATGCCAAGGATGAGCGGGCGGCGGACTGGTACAAGTCCTATGGCGCCCTCGAAATTCCCAAGGCGCCCCTTTCTCTCGTTCTGCCCTATTCCGTCTTTATCGATGTCATGGAGCAGGCGGGCAAACCTGTGCTGTAGGATGTTCGTCTCCGCTATCATGCATCGTTGCCATTCTCGCGAGTGGGCAGTACCGGGTGATCATACCCGCGCCAAGCAGAATTATAGGCGCTTCGTTGAAGGGGCCGTGTCTTCCAACGTGAAATCTAGCATGCGGGGGTAGTGTGCACATGCCGCATTGGCGGCCTAGGTTTTCTCTTCCGGATTCAATCGCTTCTGTATCTCTTTACCGGCGCGGAAAAACGGCAGCCATTTATCCTCAACGAATACGGCTGTTCCGTTGCTGGGGTTCCGGCCCGAGCGCGACGGCCGATAGCGAACCGAAAACGCGCCAAAACCCCGAAGCTCGACACGATCGCCGTTTGCCAGAGCCTCGGCGATGTCATCAAGAATTGTGCTGACGATCTTCTCCACGTCCTGCCGGTAAAGATGCGGGTTGCGAAGGGTGATGATATGAACGAGTTCTGATCTGATCATGGATCCTTCATACCGATTTGGGCGTCACTAAGAAGACGATGTCGAACTGATGGAGGTCGGATGTCAATGCGATTGACCTGGCATCGTGAGTAGACGCGATAACGTTGCTGAATATAACAAAGGCGCGTGTTATTGGAGAGCCATTCCAACAACGACGATCGGGGGCGATCGCCAGTTCGAAGTTCGACAAAAGGATGATTGCCTTCGATGCCCGGGTTTGGGTCACAGCGGACGACATCCGCGACTGGCGACGTGCGAGCGGATGAGATTGGCCGCGTGTGGAACCGTCGTGCCTACAATGGCGTCTGCAAGGCACGAACACTTTGCGGGCGTCGTTTCGCTGACCCACGCTTGAGTTGACTGAACAATCTGGCCGCCGGGAAATCACTATGAAACTTCAGATCAAGCATCGAACGACCTACCGTTACTTGCGGCCCGTCGGACTGCTTGCGCACCGCCTGATGCTGTCGCCTCGGACCGACCAACGGCTTCGGACCTTGTCTTTCAGCATCGACTGTTCTGCGAGCGGGTCGATCGACTGGGCGAAGGACGTCTTCGGCAACACCATCGCGACGGTGACGTTCTCTGAACAGACCGCCGAACTGACGATCACCAGTGCTGCCGTTGTCGAGCAGACTGCCGACCCGTGGCCGGTCTTTAATATAGACATCTCGGCGCATGCCTATCCCTTCACGTACTCGACCGAAGACAAGACCGATCTCGGCGCATTTGCTGTCGTGACGTCTCCCGGTAGCCGTGTGGCGGATTGGGCCGGAGCGTTCGTGGGCAGCCGCCCGACCGACACGCTTTCGCTGCTGAAAGATATCAATGCCGGCATTCTGACAAATGTCAGCTATCGCATCCGAGACGAGGAAGGCACGCAGTCGCCGCAACAAACACTGGAGCAGGCCAGTGGCTCATGCAGGGACATCGCAGCGCTCTTCATTGAAGCTGTTCGTTGCCTAGGGTTCGGTGCGCGTGCTGTCTCCGGTTACGTTTACGACCCTCAGGCCTCTGTCGACGACGGCGGATCTACACATGCCTGGGCGGAAGTCTATCTTCCGGGAGCCGGTTGGATCGCGTTTGATCCCACTCACCGACGAGTGGGAGAAGCCTGCCTTATTCCCGTAGCGTTTGCCCGCAACAATGGACAGATCATGCCTGTTACCGGCGGATATACGGGAATGCCGGAGGATTTCGTGGAGTTGGACGTGTCGGTCAAGGTTGTCGAGATACGAGAATAGCGACAGATGATGCTCGCGTGCCCTACTCAGTCAGGCCATAGCTCCAGACACGAAACGACTTTAGGACGTGTGGACCGAAGGAAACAATCAACGGCACGTCGGCGGCATCCCGGCCACGAGCCACGACGATCCCACCGATGCGGGGAATGTTGCTACGTCGATCGCGCTGATCGACCTATCCGGTTTGGAAGTGCAAAATGCCGGAGTCAGCTCCGTTGGTCTCGATGGGATTCGAACCGGTGACCCTTAGCGCGAGGCGGAGATTAAGGGCAACAATGTCCGCATATTTGCGGAGATTATGCTTGCCATTCTCCGCATCTGAGCCCTATCCTGAGACATGACCTATATCTGGCAATCTGCCCACTGGCCGAATTTTGAATGGAAACTCGACCGCCTTGCATCCAGGCTTGCAGCCGTACGCCTTGATCAGGGGCGCCTCATCGGCCGTGTCGAGAGCCTCGGATTTCGTACGCGTGAGGCGACGTTTCTGCAAGCGCTGACGGACGACGTTGTCAAATCGTCGGCGATCGAGGGAGAGCGGCTGGATGAACAACAGGTCCGATCGTCGCTGGCCAGGCGGCTCGGTATCGATATCGATGGATTCGTGACGCCCAACCGCTCGGTTGAGGGCATCGTCCATATCACGCTTGATGCCACGATCAATTGCTCGGAACCACTGTCGGCAGAGCGACTGTTTCAATGGCATGCGGCGCTCTTTCCGACTGGTCGCAACGAATGGGGTCACAGGCTTCGCGTCGGCGATTGGCGCGACGACTCAGGCGGCCGTATGGAAATCGTGTCCGGCGCATTCGGGCACGAGAAAGTCCACTATGTTGCTCTACCGGGAGATCGCGTGGACGCTGAGATGTCAACCTTCCTCGAATGGTTCAACGGATCGCACGACCTCGATCCTCTCGTCAAAGCAGCCATTGCCCACCTCTGGTTCGTTGCCATCCACCCCTTCGGCGATGGCAATGGCCGCATAACCCGAGCAATCGCCGACATGACGCTTGCACGCAGTGGTGGGGGCGCTCAGAGACTTTACTCCATGTCTGCCGCGATCGAGAGATCGCGCATCGGCTACTATGAAGCCCTGCAGTCGATCACGAGCAAGGAAGCTGTCGACATCACGAGCTGGATCGAGTGGTTCCTGGATCGTCTGGGCAATGCTGTCGGCGATGCGCTGCTAACTCTCGACAACGTCATGCTGAAGACTGATTTCTGGCAGGCGCATGTCGCACGCGATCTTAATCCGCGACAAGCCAAGGTCCTCAACCGACTGCTAGAGGGAAACTTCGAAGGCAAGCTCACATCGACGAAGTGGGCGAAACTGACGAACGCGTCCCAGGATACGGCGTCTCGCGACATTGCGGACCTATTGGCGAAAGGGATCCTGCGAAGAGGCGAGGCTGGTGGGCGCAGCACGGCCTATGAACTGGTTATCGATTTTCCGACGAACCAGACCCGCTATTCGAGTGAGATCGATCCGGTCGGCAACAAGGCCCTCCGGTGAGCCGTACGTCATGGAAGCAATAGATAAGATCGTCGGCGTATTGCCGGACTAGGCGCGTGCTCCGACTCCGTGCATCTGTCTTCGCCCCTACGCGGGTCAGCGGCAGTTTCGGACTACCGAGCCGATCCGTGACACATCAGCAACCATCGAGCCAGCCGCTGAACGATTGTTGCCCTGCCATTGGCCAGCGCCGTTCCGGTGACCTGCACATGCACGGTCTGCGAATTAGCGAATGAGGAGGTTCTGAAGGGCCCTCGATCAAGGTCCGCATGTGGGCGACCGGCAGGCGCCTGGCAGTCGCGGCAACCTGGATGAAGGCTTCGTTCGGCGCCTGGTCGATCCCCGATAGTAAGATCGTTCCGACCATCCCTTCCTTGCCAACTAGGCCGGTTTCGATCTGCAATCGGCCGGGTGCATCGGCAACGAGTGAGGCGATGCCCGATTCCGGAAAATAGACGTAGTCGATCGGTTTATTGGGAGCTTGCAGCTGGTGATAAACTGGTAGATTGACGCGCTCGGATGCATTTAAAATGGCCGAGGCCATTTCATCGTCCATCGCTGCGATGAGGGTATTAGATGTCGCGTTTCCGCCATGCATTTTCTGCTCCCCCGTTGGGCAAGAGCAGATTGTCTCTCAGGCGGTCCGCACCCTTGATCATTGAACCGATGGTTGATTGTACGCCCTTTATCCCCGGGGTCGCAAACCAGCTAGATCGCGGGTTACGCTTGCAATTCGATACGGGCGCTTACGCACAGCAATAGCGAATGCCATGCTGGAAGCGATTGCAAGTGTCATCGGTAGTTTGGCGGCGGTGTTGGACGCTCTCCGCTGATGGCTAAGCGCACGCCACCGACGGGAACAATGGGCAGCCTGGATTGTTCTCCGGTCGCGTAACAGGAGACTGTCCGTCGATGGCGAGGTACTATTTTCACATTCGTACTGGGGATCAA
>NZ_JBNDHT010000245.1:0-5013 GCF_056755115.1 Rhizobium sp. SVR5-2C
TGACGATCCTGTCCGGAATGGCGCTCGTCGCCGCCTACGTTGTGGGTCATCTCTTGCCGGCAATCGCCCCCTACGCCTTCATTGCCGCGACGCTGATCGGTCTTGCGCCGATCGCGCGCCGAGCAGTCATGGCGGCACTGGCCGGAACGCCCTTTTCCATCGAGATGCTGATGACGATCGCAGCGACGGGCGCCATCGTCATTCATGCCGCAGAGGAGGCCGCAGCCGTCGTCTTCCTGTTCCTGGTCGGTGAACTGCTTGAAGGCATCGCTGCCGGAAAGGCGCGAGCGAGCATCCAATCGCTGACGGCGCTCGTGCCGAAGAGCGCCTTGCTGGAGGAAGCTGGCGAGACGCGCGAAGTACCGGCGGAAAGCCTCGCGGTGGGCTCCATCATCCTCGTGCGCCCGGGCGACCGCATTTCCGCCGACGGCGTTATCGTCTCGGGGGAAAGCGCGATCGATGAAGCGCCTGTCACAGGGGAAAGCGTTCCGGTACGCAAGGCTGCCGATGACGCGGTCTTTGCAGGAACCGTGAACGGCGATGCCGCGCTCCGCATTCGCGTCACCGCCGCGGCCGCCGACAACACGATTGCCCGCGTCGTCAAACTCGTCGAGGAAGCACAGGAATCGAAGGCGCCGACCGAGCGCTTTATCGATCGTTTCTCGCGCTACTATACGCCGGGTGTCGTCGTGGTCGCGGCACTCGTCGCGATCCTGCCGCCGCTGCTTGCAGGCGGCGCATGGGACGAATGGGTTTACAAGGGCCTCGCGATCCTGCTCATCGGCTGCCCCTGCGCGCTGGTGATTTCGACGCCCGCTGCCATTGCCGCTTCGCTATCGGCCGGCGCGCGGCGCGGACTGCTGATGAAGGGCGGTGCGGTACTGGAAACGCTCGGCAAGGTTACGGCCGTCGCGCTCGACAAGACCGGCACACTGACCGAAGGTAAGCCAAAGGTTACCGACATCGTGCCCTTCGAGCGGACGGAGGCACAGGTGCTTTCGCGTGCCGCCGTCCTGGAAAGAAGCTCCAGCCACCCGCTTGCGCTGGCAATCCTTGAGCGCGCGAAGAGCGACAAGGTGCCCGTCCCACCGGCCTTCGAGGTGGAAGCCGTTCCCGGCAAGGGCATGACCGGTCGCGTGGGCGGCGAAAGACTCGATCTTCTTTCTCCAGCTGCAGCCCGCCTGACCGGCGCACTAACCCCCGAACAGGACGAGCAGATTGCTAAACTGAACGAGCAGGGCAAAACCGTTTCGGTCCTCGTCATCAACGGGAAAGTCGCCGGGTTGATCGCCATGCGCGACGAGCCACGCGAGGATGCGAGAGCTGGGCTCAAGGCCTTGACCGATACCGGTGTCCGGACCCTGATGCTAACCGGTGACAACGAACGTACCGCAAGGGCAATCGGCGAGCAGCTCGGCATCGATGTACGCGCCGAACTCATGCCTGAAGACAAGCAGCGCATCGTCGGCGAATTGAAACGCGAAGGCTTTCTCGTGGCCAAGGTCGGCGACGGCATCAACGACGCCCCTGCCCTCGCGGCAGCCGATGTCGGCATCGCCATGGGCGGCGGGACGGATGTGGCGCTTGAGACTGCCGACGCGGCGGTGCTGCACGGCCGGGTCGGCGACGTAGCAGCGATGATCGCCCTTTCCAGGCGAACGATGCGAAACATCTTCGAAAACATCACCATCGCGCTCGGCCTCAAGGTGGTCTTCCTTGTCACGACCATCGTCGGCATCACCGGATTGTGGCCTGCGATCCTCGCTGACACGGGAGCGACGGTGCTGGTGACGATCAATGCGCTACGCCTGTTGAAGCCCGTACGTTGAATTTTACGACGCAGGAACTAAGTCACCTTCCGTGCATTCCCGCATTCCGGGGCATTGGTCGAATGCGGCCCAACTCAACGGGAGGACATCATGGATCGGAGAAATCTCACTGCATTGCTCGGCATACTCGCCGTGGCTGGCTACCAGAATCGCGATAAGATCGCCTCGGCATTGAGGGAGCTCACGCAGGGCGGCGCACAGCGGCAAACACCCGGTGCCCAGCCCGGAATACCATCCCAGTCATCGGACGCCGGTCTGGGCGGACTTCTGGGCGGACTTGCCGGCGGCGGTCTCGGTGACCTTATCAAAGGCGGCTCTGCCGGCGGCGTTTTGAGTGGCGGCCTTGGCGGTTTGCTCGATCAGTTCAGCAAGAACGGCTATGGCGATACGGCGGATTCCTGGGTATCGCCCGGCGAGAACAAGCCGATCGACGACCGCCAGCTCTCGCAGGCGATTGGCCCGGATGTTCTGGAGGAGATCTCTTCCAAAACAGGGCTCAGCGCGGACGAAATCCTGAGCCGCCTTTCAAAAGATCTTCCAAAGGCCGTCGATGACCTGACGCCGGAGGGTCACATTCCAAACAGCAGTCAATTTATGATCTGATTGCCAGGCAAAGATGCTGGCAAAAAAGCCGGGCGCAGTCCCCTTGCGCCCGGCTTCCGACCTGTTCAGCACGCAAGCCACACACAACGCTGCGCGACTATTGAATTCTCTACAAAAGGATATCCGTCTCGATCACCACATCGAGACGGACATTTCGATGCTGCGGACAGTTTCCCGTTCCGATTGCTTCTGCGGCTTGGCAGGCAAATCGATTTCCTTATTCAAAGAGGTTTCAATGGTTTCATTAGTTGATTCGACAAGACTTCTCTCATCGCAACTGGCGCTGCAGGTGCTGCACGGCGGGGAACCCTCTTCCGACGGGCTGGCCAGCTCCGACGATTCTTCCTTCGCAAACGGCGATTTCTCGAGCCTTCCCTCTCAGTCGCGCTCGGCGTTGACTGCTCTACTGAACGGTTTGCCCGCGAACCAGACCAGCGATACCGGCTCTTCAGATTCGACGCTCGCAAGCACCGATATCACCACGTCATCCTTCATGGCGCTGCTGAAGCAGAACCTCACCGCCGCCGCCGAGGCCAAGGGTGGGAACAGCCAGGAAGCGTCGATGCTCGAAGCATTCAACAACGGCACGCTGCAGGTCACCGACCCGACAAAGGGCGTGACGATCAAGGCGTGGGACGTGGCCGACGAGGACCAAAGCAAGCCCGGCCAGACGGTCGAGACGAGCGACTGGAACGACTTCCTGAGGAGCCATCTGGAGCGCGACAACCACGGCGCACTCGTCAAAGCCGACGACGGCAGCTTCGTCGAGAAGAACACCGGCAACCACGTCTATTTCGGGCAGGTCGGCAGCCAGTATTACTATCTGACCTGGCCGGCGGCGGCTGATCCAAAGCCGGCCGCCAACGCGCCGGCTTCGGATGCTCCGCCTGCGGACGCTCCGGAAACGAGCAAACCCGATACGGGCGCGTGATCTCCGCAGCATCGATCCATCAAAAGTAAAAAAGCCGGGCGCAGTCCCCTGCGCCCGGCTTTCTCGTTCTTCCTTGGGAGGAAATCTTACTCGACCGCAAAGACCAGGGGCTTCGCCTGGCGGATAGCCTGGTGGGCCGTCAGCTTGGTGAGGACGTCGTCGCCGATCGGTCCGTCGACATAAAGGAGCGCGATCGCATCTCCGCCCTGCCTGTCGCGGCCGAGCTGGAAGTTGGCAATGTTGACGCCCGCCGCACCCAACGTCGTTCCGATGAAGCCGATCATGCCGGGAACGTCGGTGTTGGTGATGTAGACCATGTGCGAACCGACATCGGCGTCGAGGTTGATGCCCTTGATCTGGATGAAGCGCGGCTTGCCGTCGGAAAACACCGTGCCCGCGATGGAGCGAGTCTGGTTCGCCGTCGTCACCGTCAGCTTGATATAGCCGTCGAAGACGCCGGTCTTGTCGCGCTTGACCTCGGAAAGGATGATGCCCTTTTCCTTGATCATGATCGGCGCCGAAACCATGTTCACGTCCGCAACCTGCGGGCGGATAAGACCGGCCAGCACGGCGCTTGTCAGAGCCCTGGTGTTCATCCCGGCCGTTGAACCGTCATAAAGGATCTCGATCTCCTTGATGGCGCTTTCCGTCACCTGTCCCACGAAGGCGCCGAGCACGTCGGCAAGCTTGATGAAGGGCTTGAGGATCGGCGCTTCCTCGGCCGTGATCGACGGCATGTTGATCGCGTTGGAGACCGCACCCTTGATCAGGTAGTCCGACATCTGCTCGGCAACCTGCAGCGCAACGTTTTCTTGAGCTTCCGTGGTCGATGCGCCGAGATGCGGTGTGCAGACGACGTTCGGCAAGCCGAAAAGTGGGCTTTCCTTGGCCGGCTCAACTTCGAAGACATCGAAGGCTGCACCGGCGACATGGCCGGACTTGATCGCTTCCGCAAGAGCCGCTTCGTCGACGAGACCGCCGCGGGCGCAGTTGATGATGCGCACGCCGGGTTTGGTCTTTGCCAGCGCTTCCTTGTTGAGGATGCCGCGCGTCTTGTCGGTCATCGGCACATGCAGGGTGATGAAGTCGGCCTTGGCGAGCAACTCATCGAGCTCGACCTTGGTGACGCCCATCTCCTCGGCGCGCTCCTTGGAGAGGAACGGATCATAGGCAAGGACGTGCATCTTCAGGCCGATGGCGCGGGCGCAGACGATCGAGCCGATATTGCCCGCACCGATGACGCCGAGCGTCTTGCCGGTGATCTCGACACCCATGAACTTCGACTTTTCCCACTTGCCGGCCTGGGTCGAGGTGTCGGCTGCCGGAAGCTGGCGGGCAACGGCGAACATCAGCGCGATAGCGTGCTCGGCTGTGGTGATCGAGTTGCCGAAAGGCGTGTTCATGACGATGATACCGCGGCGCGAAGCGGCCGGAATCTCAACGTTGTCGACGCCGATGCCGGCGCGTCCGATGACCTTGAGATTGGTCGCGGCGGCAATCAGTTTTTCCGTCACCTTGGTAGCGGAGCGGATGGCGAGGCCGTCATAATTGCCGATGATTTCGGCGAGCTTGTCCTTGTCCTTGCCGAGCTGCGGCTGGAAATCGACTTCGACGCCGCGATCACGGAAGATCTGGACGGCGGTTTCCGAC
>NZ_JBNDHT010000246.1:0-4982 GCF_056755115.1 Rhizobium sp. SVR5-2C
CCTTCACCCGGCCGGTCTGTACCGCATCCATCAGGTTCGCCAGCGTATCGACGAGTTCGCCACGCACGGTGCAGCAAAGGCAGCCGTCGGAAAGTTCGATGATCGCATCGCCCGACCTCTCGACCAGAAGGTGATCGATGCCGACATCGCCGAATTCGTTGATGATGACGGCAGCATCTTTCATCGCCGGATCCTTGAGGATGCGGTTCAGAAGCGTCGATTTACCGGCACCGAGAAAACCGGTCAGGATCGTGACGGGGATCCTGTCGGGATGAACGCTCATCGCTTAGCCTCAGAAGGACGCCGGGCGCGGCACCGGCACCGGCACGTTGGCGATATCGCCGATTTCGTCTGCTTTCGCCACCTTGCTCGGCGGAGGATCCTGCCCGGGAATCAGGCCGGCATAGACGAAACTCGGTTCGTGGTCCCGCTCCTGAATGTAGGGCGACAGGATCTTCATGCGGCCAACCTCGTCGCGGGTTTCGCTGCGCACCTTGGCGCCCTTGGTGCTGCAGATGTCCGCAGTCATGTCGGCGACCTGATCCTGCCCAGGCCCATAAGGCTTCAGCGAACTGAGCGTGTCGTTGCTCGTCGCGGCGGTGGTGAAGCCCTTCTGCAGAAGATCGGCGGAATCGTCGGCGCGGGCGGCAAGACTGTCGGTGCCGAGCACGACGGAGATGAGCGTGCGACCGTTCCGCGTGGCCGAGCTCACCTGATTGAAGCCGGAGGCGCAGATGAAGCCGGTCTTCATGCCGTCGGCGCCGGCGAAACGGCCGATCAGCACGTTAATGGCGGGAATGTTCTGCTTACCGGTGGTGATACCTTCGACCGAAAAGTAACCGGCATATTCCGGGAAGTCGCGCCGCAGAGCCACGGCGAGGACCGCAAGGTCACGGGCCGTCGTGTACTGGCCCTTGCCGGGCAATCCGTTCGGATTGATGAAATGTGAATCCGTCATGCCGAGCTTTTGGGCCTCGGCATTCATGCGCATCACGAAGGCTTCCTGCGTACCGCCGACCGCTTCGGCGACCGCGACCGCGATGTCGTTCGCCGACTTGACGATCAGGATCTTGATGGCGCTGTCGAGCGTGAGCTTCTGGCCCGGCTTGAAATACATCTTTGCCGGCGGCTGGGAGGCGGCGCGCTTGCTCATGACGATCGGCGTGTCAAAGTTGATCTGGCCGGAGCGCACCGCCTCGAAGGTGGTATAGATCGTCAGAAGCTTGGTGAGCGAGGCCGGATACCACTTGCTGAACGCTTCCTCATGCTCCAGCACGCGGCCGCTTTGAACGTCGACGAGAATGTGCGGGTTGGCCTGCGCCAGCGGGGCGGAAGACAAAAATGCGGCGGTAACGGCAGCTGCGAATGAAAGCGGCCGCAAAGCGGCAAACAAATTGTTCTGGCGCGTCGACACGATTAGTCCTTAAGATGTCCGGAAATTTCGAAACCTCACCTATTTAGCCTATATGGCCATGACATGGCAAAGGCCATTGAATAAGTTCTTTCTGCGGCATTCGCATCGCGCCCGCCGCCAATCATCCGATCTCGTCATAGGAAATCATGCATGCCGATTTTGAACAGAGCCGCTGAATTACAAGACGAAGTGAGCGAGTGGCGCCGCTATATTCACGCCCGGCCGGAGCTTCTTTTCGCGGTCGAGAACACGGCAGCCTTCGTTGCCGCGAAGCTGCAGGAGTTCGGCGTTGACGAAATTGTGACCGGCATCGGGCGCACCGGTGTCGTCGGCCTGATCAAGGGCAAGGGTGAAGGCAGCCGGACGATCGGCCTGCGCGCCGACATGGACGCCCTGCCCCTGACTGAAATTACCGGCAAGCCCTGGGCATCAACCACTCCCGGCAAGATGCATGCTTGCGGCCACGATGGGCACACCGCGATGCTGCTCGGTGCTGCCAAATATCTCGCGGAGACGCGCAACTTCAACGGCGATATTGCGGTGATCTTCCAGCCGGCCGAAGAAGGCGGCGGCGGCGGGAACCTGATGGTTCAGGACGGCATGATGGAGCGCTTCAACATCCAGGAAGTCTACGGCATGCATAATCTTCCTGGGCTGCCCGTCGGGCATTTCGCCATCCGCAAGGGTCCGATCATGGCGGCAACCGACGAGTTTACCGTCACGATCAAGGGCCGCGGCGGCCATGCCGCCCAGCCTCACCGGACGATCGACCCGATCGCGATCGGCGCTCAGATCGTCACCAACCTGCAGATGATCGCCTCCCGCAGCGCCGATCCCCTGCGCTCCGTCGTCGTCTCGGTCACCAAGTTCAATGCGGGTTTTGCCCACAACGTCATCCCGAACGACGCGGTGATCGCCGGCACGATCCGCACGCTTGATGACGACATCCGCGATCTGGCGGAAACACGGCTGAAGCAGGTCATCAACGGCCTGGTGGCTGCGCATGGCGCGGAGGCCGATATCCATTTTCACCGCAACTACCCCGTTACAGTCAATCACGCGACCGAGACCGCCCACGCGATCGCCATCGCCACCGACATAGCAGGGGCGGCGAACGTCAATCCGGAGATCGATCCGATGATGGGCGGCGAGGATTTTTCCTACATGCTGAACGCCCGCCCCGGCGCCTTCATCTTCATCGGCAACGGCGACACCGCGGGCCTCCACAACCCGGCCTACGATTTCAACGACGAAGTCATCGCCCACGGGATTTCCTACTGGGTCCGGTTGGCCGAACAGCGCCTGGGCGCTTGAATTCATAGCTGTGGGGACTTCAAAAAGGCTTGGCTTCGCGCCGAGCCTTTTGTATGCATGGCATCAGTGGTCCCGTAGCTCAGCAGGATAGAGCATCAGATTCCTAATCTGAGGGTCACGCGTTCGAATCGCGTCGGGATCACCACTGTTCCTCCGGATAAATGCCGGATGCGGAGAGGTCGCTATTGCAGCGGCTTGCGCGGGCTCGTCGCGTGTTCCTTCGCCACCTTGCCGGAACTACTGATTTCCTGAAGCAAGACGTCGTAGCCCCAAAGGTCGGCCAGATGCTGGAGCACCTGCTTGGTTTCGGTCTCCTGAAGGAGCCAGCCATTCGCTACATTATGGTGCAAAAGGAGGCGGCGGTCGCCAGCGAGATCGACATCAACGATGTCTATGCCCGGATCAATCCACCCGATGTCATATTCCCGGGAAAGCTGGCGGCGGATACGCCGGTAGCCGCGCTCGTCGTGAATCGCCGAGACCAGGATTCCCTCTTTTTGTTCCGGGTCGTCGTAAAGATGAAAAAGGCGTAGTTGGCGGATCAGGTTCGGGCTGAGATACTGGTTGATGAAACTCTCGTCCCGGTAATCGGCCCAGATCTCGCGGAGCACGGACATGGCGTCACCCCGCCCGGCGATGTCCGGAAACCACGCCTTGTCCTCTTCGGTCGGCGTTGCCACGATCCGCTCAATATCCTGCATCATCGCAAAGCCTAAGGCATAGGGATTGAAGCCGGAGAAACGGCGGTCGTCGTAGTTCGGCTGGAACACCACATTGGCATGCGACTTCAGAAACTCGAGGTAGTTTCCGTCGCTGATCTGGCCACGTTCGTGAAGCCTGTTCATGATCCGGTAGTGGACGTAGGTCGCCGTCCCCTCGTTCATCACCTTGGTCTGCCGCTGCGGATGGAAATATTGCGCGACATGGCGGACGATGCGCAGAATCTCGCGCTGCCATGGCTGCAGTCGAGGCGCCGATTTCTCAAGGAAGTAGAGGATATTGTCCTGCGGAAGACCAAGAGCGGCGCGACGCTTCTCCAGGCCGGCATCGGCTGCCGCGCGCGTCTTGCTGACGGGCACGGTACGCCAAAGATCATTGAAGATCTGCTCTTCATGGGCGCGACGTTCCTGCTGCCGCCGTTCCTCCTCACGGAGGTCGAGCTTCATTTTGCCGGCGTACCGATGCACGCCATGCGACATGAGTGCGTGCGCGGCGTCGAGCGTGCGCTCCACGGCAACCTCGCCATAGCGTTCCTCGCAGTGAGCGATGTAGCCCTTGGCGAAATCGAGGTAGTCGAGAATTCCCTCGGCGTCCGTCCACAACTTGAAGAGATAATTGTTCTTGAAAAAATGATTGTGCCCGAAGGCGGCGTGCGCAATCACCAATGTCTGCATCGTCGCCGAGTTTTCCTCCATCAGATAGGAGATGCAGGGCGAGCTGTTGATGACGATCTCGTAGGCAAGGTCGCGCATGCCGCGGCGATAAAAAGCTTCATGGTGAGCGAAATGCTTGCCGAAAGACCAGTGCCGGTAAAACAGCGGCATGCCGGCAGACGAATAGGCGTCGAGCATCTGCTCCGAGGTGATGACCTCGACCTGATTGGGATAAACGTCGAGGCCGAGTTCGCCGAGCGCGATGTCCTCGCACGCGTCGTAGATTCGCTGCAGCGTCGTAAAATCCCAGTCAGCACCGTGAAACAGCAATCGCTCCTTGGACATCGCTGTTGTCGTCATGGCGCCACCTTCTGTCCGTCACGTTTCTGGAAGAGTTCGTGGAAGACCGGGAATATTTCGTTTCGACGACATACCTTGCGCATCGACAACGGCAGAAGCTCGGACCGTATCTCTTCGTAGAGCATCCACAGCGGTGAGCGTGACACCGAGGAATCGCTGTCTTCGTCGCCGACCTCTATATAGGCGAAATACTGGCACAGCGGCAGAATCTCATGGCGCAGCAGCTGTCCCGTCCTTGTCCCATCCGAATAGGAATTGTCGCCATCCGAAGCCTGGGCGGCATAGATGTTCCACTCGGCCGGGTCGAAGCGCGCCGCCACGATCGCGCGCATGGCCGCAAGCGCGCTGGAGACAAGCGTGCCACCGGTCGCCGGGCCATAGAAGAAGGTTTCCTCATCGACCTCTTCGGCTCTGTCCGTGTGACGGATGAAGACAATCTCCACCTTCTTGTAGCGCTGCGAGAGGAAGAGATAGAGGAGAAGATAGAACCGCTTCGCCAGGTCCTTCATATGCTCAGACAT
>NZ_JBNDHT010000247.1:0-4789 GCF_056755115.1 Rhizobium sp. SVR5-2C
AGGCGTATCGCCTCAGCCGGCCATCCATCCGCCGTCGACCATCAGGTTGACGCCGGTGATGTAGCTCGCCATGTCGCGATTAATCGAGCGCACGGGGAGCAGCATCAGCGAAGCTTCATGGTATTGTCCGTAACATCGAAGCCGGTGACCGGCTGTCCGGTCGGTTTTGCTGCATTCGGCCGTGCGCATACGAGCAGCCGGCCGCATCCGGTGTCGGCGAACAGCTCACCACGATGGCAAACTATTTCCCCCCTGACGATCGTGGTCTGCGGCCATCCCTCGACCTCCATTCCCTCATAGGGCGTGTAGTCCAATTCGTCGTGGAGCGTGTCTTTGCCGATCCGAACGCGCTTTTTCTCGTTCCAGACAACGAAGTCGGCATCTGCACCAGGAGCAAGAATACCCTTGCGTCCCTGCAGGCCGTAGAGCTCAGCCGGCCGCTCGGCTGTTACACGAACGAAGTCCCCGAGCGATAATCGGCCTTTGCCAACGCCCTCCGAGAACAGAAGCGGCAATCGGGTTTCAAGTCCCGGCAGACCGTAGGGAACCTTGTTGAAAGCGGCATGTTTGCCGTTCCGCATCTTTCCGTCCGGCCCTTCAAAAAAGAAGGCAGAGTGGTCCGACGAATAGACGTCGATCGAGCCATCAGCCAGCCCCTTCCACAAGGCCTTCTGATGCCGCTGGTCACGCAGCGGTGGACTGCAGCAATATTTTGCGGCCTCGAAATCCGGCCTATCGAGATCCTCTTCGCTGAGGACAAGATATTGCGGGCAGGTTTCCGCATAGGTGCGTACACCCTCGGTGCGCGACCATCGGATTTGCTCGAGCGCATCCTTGGACGATACGTGAACGATCAGGATCGGAACGTCGATGAGCTCCGCCATCGTGATCGCATGATGCGTTGCGTCCCGCTCAGCGATGATCGGCCGCGAACGGCTGAGATATTTCAGGTCGCCGTAGCCGTGCCCGAGCATCCGTTCCGTCAGCCACGCAATCAGGTCATGACTCTCGGCATGGATCATCACCATCATCTGCTCGCGGCGAGCGACCGCCAGGACATCCAAGGCGGATCGATCGTCGAGCCTCAGCGCGTCATAGGTCAGGTAGATTTTCACGGAGGTGAAGCCTTCGGCAGCAAGCGCCGGGATGTCCGTCTCCAGGGTTTGCGGTGTCGGATCGGTAACGATGAGGTGGAAAGCATAATCCACGACCGATTGGCCAGCCGCCCGCGCCTTGTAGTCCTCGACTGCGGCCCGCAATGACGTGCCGCGATGCTGTACTGCAAAGGGCATCAACGTTGTTGTTCCGCCAAATGCGGCTGGAATGGACGCCGATCGAAATGTGTCGGCCGTTCTCGCACCTGTCGACGTCAGCTGGTCGATATGGCAATGGGCATCGATCCCACCGGGCAAAATCAAATGGCCTTCGGCATCGAGCTCACGCCGACCGCTTGGCAGCCCCTTGCCGATTGCCGCAATCACCCCTCCAGTACTCGCGATATCGCCTTCGACGAGGCCATCGGGCGTGAAGATGCGCCCGTTTCTCACGACGAGATCAAAGTCAGCCATAGCCCTGCCCTTTCAAGAAGTTGCTGTGAGAAGCAATCCAGCCCATGTAGTCGGCGAAGGCGGCGTCGAGGCCATAGCGCGGCTCGAATCCGATTTCGCCGTGCAATCGCTCGATCGCGAGAGGAGGCCTGTCACTTCCGCCGTGGAAATCGACCGTCGCCTCCTCCCCGGGTTCGGCGAGGCGATACTCAAATGCTGGAAAAGAGCGAGCCAGTCGATCGCACCAATCGGCAACCGTCCATTCATATCCCAGCCCGATATTCACAGGTCCCGATATTGGGCCCTCCGCACTCAGAACCTTCATAACCGCAGTGGCGACATCGCGGCTATAGATCCAGTCTCTGCGCCCGGGCCGGGGCAATACACAGGGCTGCCCGCCAAAGCGAGCAATTGCAGTCGTCTGCAGGATCGCACTCAACGTGCTTCGAACGCCTGAGGAATGCTCCCACGGCCCAAACACGGAACCCAGACGCACGCAGCGAAGAGAAATTCGCTCGTGCGACGCGAGCCGTTCTGCAAGACGCTCGGCGGCGTATTTCGAGATTGCGTAGACCGAGTGCGGCGATGGCGCGGTACGAACTTCATCCAGCGTCTCCGTCGCGCCGGCATGCGAGCCATAGACCGACGCAGACCCAAGAAAGACCATCCTGCGAAGACGTGTGCGGGCTGCGGCGCGAATGGCGTTGACCGTGCCGCCGACATTGATCGCAAGCGTCAAATCAACGGATGACGCCTCGTTGGCATCATTGGGCGTCACCGCCGATCCGTGAATGACCGCATCGGTATCTTGAGCCGCCGCCAGCAACCGCTCGGCGTCACGGATATCGCCTTCGACGATTTCGATCCGACCGGGCAGTCGGCTGAATTCGTCGAGCGTCGTCGGCAAGGCGGGGTTCCTATCGAAACTGACGACCTCAACTCCAGCGGAAAGCAGCGCCTCCGTGATGCCGAGGCCCAAGAAACCGGAACCGCCGGTGATAAGAACCCGCCGCACCGTCATCTATGCCAGCCATCCGCCATCGGCAGGCAGAATCGCGCCCGCCTTGCAGCTCCATCTGTCGCTCGCAGGAAACAGGGTTCCCTCATTTCAGTATTCTTTCCAGGAAGCGCTGCAGCCGCTCGCTCTTCGGATTGTCGAAGAGCTCGGCTGGCGTGCCGGCCTCGACGTCACGTCCCTGATCCATGAAGACGACACGATCGGCGACCCGCTTGGCAAAGCCCATCTCGTGCGTCGCCACAATCATCGTCATGCCTTCCGCGGCGACCTGCTCCATGGTCAGCAGCACCTCGCCGACGAGCTCTGGGTCCAGCGCCGAGGTCGGCTCGTCAAAAAGCATCACTTTCGGCTGCATTGCCAGCGCCCTGGCAATCGCCACGCGCTGGCGCTGACCACCTGAAAGGTGGTCAGGATAGCTCCCGGCTTTATGATCGAGGCCAACCTTGGCCAACATTCTGTGACCGACATCCACCGCCTCGGCCAATGGCATGCCGCGGACGTCGGTCAGGCCGAGCGTGACATTCTCGATCACGGAGAGATGCGGCCACAGATAAAAGAGCTGAAACACCATGCCAATTCCGGCGCGCAACTCCGCTAACTCGCGGCCCGCCATGGCGCGGCGTCGGCCCGAGCCATTCTCGACGTAGCCGATCGGCCGTCCATCAACCCGGATTTCACCGATATCTGGGACTTCGAGATGATTGATGCACCGAAGAAAGGTGCTCTTGCCCGATCCGCTCGGACCAATGAGACAGACAACCTCTCCCTTGTTCACCTCCATCGAAACGCCGCGCAGCGCTTGGACCGCCCCAAAGGACTTCTGAACGCCGCGGACTTGGATCATCGTTTCCATGCTTCCCATCCTTATGCGCTCGCCGCAATCGCGACCGGCTCGCCGTCAATGACCTTCAGAAGCCGCTTGCGCCGCGCACTCAAACCGCGCTCCTCGAACTTCATCTGGCGCTCGAGAAGCACCTGAAGCCCAGTCAGGCAGCTTGTGAGACAAAGATAAATGACACCCGTGGCGGACAGGATTTCGATGGCACGATAGGTGCTCGAATAGATCGCCTGCGCCGTCAGCATCAGTTCCTGAACCGTGATCACCGAGGCAAGTGAGGAGTTCTTCGTATGGCTGATGAAGTTGCTCATGTAGGGTGGAATGATGATCCGAACCGCCTGGGGCAGAAGGATCTTGCGGACGATTGCGGGGTATCGCATGCCGATCGCCTGGGCGGCTTCGATCTGACCGACATGGACCGCTTGCAGGCCGGCGCGAAAGATCTCGGTGTTATAGGCAGCCGAACTCACCGAGAAGGCAATGATCGCAGCCGGGAATGCATCCAGCGTGACGCCGAACATGGGCGCGGCGTAGTAGACAAAGAAGAGGTGCAACAGCACCGGCGTTCCGCGAAAAATCCAGACATAGGTCCAGACGAGCCCACGCAGCCAGGCCATTCGCGATAATCGGCCCAGCGCGAGGAAGAACCCGGCGATCGTCCCGATGAACTGGCTGATCAGCGTCAGCACGAGCGTCATTATGGCGGCGTTGAGCAAGGTCGGAAGATTTTTCCAGACCACCGAAAAATCGAGATCCATGATCGTATCTCCTTATGGTTTGCCTCCCGGCGGCCGCCGAGAGACAAGACGTCATCACGGAACCTTATCGACCAGCTGCGCGCTGAAATTGTCGATGCCGAAATACTTGCTCGCCCACTGATCCAGCAGGCCTTTCTGGCGCATTTCGGTAATTGCTGCGTCGATTGCCGCCTTCAGATCCGGAGATCCCTTCGGCATCGGCACGCCGACATATCGGATCTGGTACGGCTCCCCGACAATCGCGCCGATACCCTGGCGCTGCTTGAGGAAATTGGCGGCTGCCGTGTCTGGCGCGATGAGAGCATCGACACGGCCGATCGCCAGATCCTGGAACATCTCGGCGTAGCCTGCATATCCCTTGAACTGGCTGAATGCGCCGAACTTCGAAGCGATGTCCTGGGCGGGCATTTCACCATCGTTGGCGCCCGAGATCGCCCCTACGCGCTTGCCCGCCAAATCCTTGTAGCCGTTGATGCCTTCGGCCTTGGAGCTCTTCACAACCACAACCGCCGACCGGGAGTAAGGGATTGAATAATCGAAGGTCGCCTTGCGGTCCTCAGTGATGTTGACGTTGGAAAAGACGGCATCGAAACGGCCTGTTTGCAGGCCGGGGAGAATGCCCTTGAAG
>NZ_JBNDHT010000248.1:0-4779 GCF_056755115.1 Rhizobium sp. SVR5-2C
GTTCCAGCCGCCGAAGAACAGGATCACCACGAGGACCGACACCAGCAATACGATGGCATATTCGCTGATCATGAAGAATGCAAAGCGGATACCGCTGTATTCGGTATGGAACCCGGCGCCCAGATCGCCTTCGGCTTCCGCCAGGTCGAAGGGAATGCGCTGCGCCTCCGCCAGTCCGGCGACGAAGAACACGAAGAAGCCGATCGGCTGGTAAACGATGTTCCAGACCTCGGATTGCGCGCGCACGATATCAAGCAGGCTCATGGATTGAGCCAGCATGACCACGCCGATGACAGCGAAACCCATCGGGATTTCGTAGCTGATCATCTGCGCGCAGGTTCTGAGGCTGCCCAGAACAGCGTATTTGCTGTTGGCCGCCCAGCCGCCGAAGATAACGCCATAGACCTCGATCCCGATCACCGCGAAGACGAAAAGCAGCCCCACATTCATGTTGGAGACATAAAGCGTGATCTCGTTGCCGAGCACCGAGACGCTTTCGCCGAAGGGGATCGCCACGAACACTACAAAAGGCGGCGCGAGCGCCAGGATCGGTGCGAGTTTGAAGAGGAAGCGGTCGGCCTCGGCCGGAATATGGTCTTCTTTGGTCAGGAGCTTGATGCCGTCCGCCACCGGCTGCAGCAGCCCGTGCCAGCCGACGCGCATCGGCCCCAGCCGCTGCTGCATGTGTCCGGCGATCTTGCGTTCCAGCCAGGTGAGCGGCAAGGGCAGCAGCAGCAGGAGCGCAATCAGCAGCGCGACCTTGAAAACGATCAGGCCAAGGGCGACGATGAGCTCCATATCCGCGCCTATTCGTTCGGCTGTTGAAACGCGACCGGACTTTGGCTCCGGCTATACACTGAGCACTTTGCGCATATGTCAGGTGCCTAAAGTACAACGGCGGCGCAGCACCTGCAATGCCATCACAGGCAGGTCGTCGCCGCTTCCGAGGATCGCCATGCCGTCAGCTGAACTTCGTCCCAATGTGCTCGACCGTTCAGCTTCGACTCCCGCCAGTCGAGATCGTCTTCCGCTGGACACGATTGGCTATTTGATGTTCGCGCCCGCAGAGGGTAGACCGTCAACCGAGCCTGTCGGCTGTGACCAGTGAAGCGTGCCAGCCCTCCCGTAGCGTTTGCCCGACTTCCGTTGTCGACTATAGTTCTCTCCACACACTCCCTTTCGCATCGGTACTCAATGTCCTTTGAAGAACGAAAAAAGACTCGCGTCACGCTCGTCGATGTCGCGCGACAGGCAAACGTCTCCCGCGCGACCGCGTCTCTTGTTCTCCGCAAGAGCCCGCTGGTCGGCAGCGAGACGCGCATGCGCGTCGAGCAGGCGATGCGAGACTTGGGGTATGTCTACAATATCGGCGCGGCACGATTACGCGTCGAACGCAGCCAGATCATCGGCGCCATCGTCCCGAACCTCACCAATCCCTTCTTTGCAGAGCTCCTGTCAGGCATCGAGGAAGTCATCGGCGCGACCGGCAAGGTGGTAATCCTCGCCAACAGCGGGGATCAGGTCGAGCGGCAGGAAATGCTCCTGCGGCGCATGCGCGAACATGGCGTCGATGGGGTCATTCTCTGCCCGGCCGCACGCACGGAATCCGCGCTCTCCGATCAGATAGCCGATTGGGGCATGCCGGTCGTGCAGGTCTTGCGCCATATTTCCCTCGGCCTGGATTATGTCGGAGTCGATTACGCCGCGGGCATGCGTCAGGCGGTGGACTATCTGGCGTCGCTCGGTCACGAGAAGATCGCCTTTGCCGTCCTTGGCCCGATCCACTCGGCTTATCAGGAACGCGTGGACGGATTCCGCGACGCCATGCTGTCACGGAATCTCGATCCCCGCATCCTCATCCATTTTCCAACGCAACTCGGCGAAATTGCTAACGCGACCCACCTTCTTTTCGATCAGGCAACACGGCCAACGGCGGTGATCTGCTTCAATCATATCGTGGCGCTAGGTCTCGCGGCCGGCCTTCATGACCGCGGGCTGACAATCGGCCGCGATCTTTCGCTCGTTGGCTTCGACGACGTGGCGGATGCCGAGGCCATCCGGCCAAAGCTCACGTCGGTCGCGACCGGCCCCGTGGCCATCGGCGAAATGGCGGCGCGCCTCCTTGTCGAGCGTATCGGCAATCCGGACTTGCCTCCACGCCGCGTGGTGAACGACACTACCCTGCACATTCGCCAATCCTGCGGTCGGCCTGACTAAAAATTGGACGATCATTTGCGGGTTGACGCCTGTGAAGAAACATTTTAGATCGATCTAAGTGACAAGGACGCGAGGAGGCGCGACGTCCGTCTTGGTAATTTGGGGAGGATATCCCGGCATGTACGAGTTCAATTTCACGCCTGTACTTGCAGGCCTCGATCAGCTGCTGCTCGGCGCTTGGCTGACAATTCAGCTTTCCTGCGCAGCGATGATCCTCGGACTGATCCTTTCGATCTTCTGCGCCTGGGGCAAGACATCCGGGATTGGGCCGCTGCGCTGGGTGATCGACGCCTACGTGGAGATCATCCGCAACACGCCCTTTCTCGTGCAGATCTTCTTCATCTTCTTCGGCCTGCCGTCCCTGGGGCTTCGTCTGACGCCAAACAGCGCGGCGCTTCTGGCACTCGTCGTGAATTTCGGCGCTTATGGTACCGAGATCATCCGTGCGGGCATCGAGTCTATCCAGAAGGGCCAGGTGGAGGCGGGCACGGCGCTCGGCCTCTCCAAGCTGCAGATCTTCCGCTACATCATCATGAAGCCGGCCCTGCGCACGGTCTATCCATCGCTCACCAGCCAGTTCATCTATCTGATGCTGACCTCCAGCGTCGTCTCGGCGATCTCTGCCGATGACCTTGCTGCCGCCGGCAATGACCTGCAGTCGGCGACCTTTGCGAGCTTCGAGGTCTATATCGTCGTGACGCTGATTTACCTTGGCATGTCCGTGGGTTTCTCGACGATCTTCTCGGCGATCGAGAAGGCCGCCTTCAAATATCCGCTGAGCCGATAAGGGGAGACTGACCAATGCCGCTTATCAGACCCTTCGGCTGGAACGAATTCTGGATCATCGTCATTGCGGCGCAGTGGACGATCGCGCTCTCGGCGATCGCCTTTGCGGGCGGCGGCATTGGCGGCCTGTTCATTGCGCTCGTGCGCGTCTCCGACACGAAATGGCCGCGGCTCATTGCAACGGGCTTCATTCGTATCTTCCAGGGCACGCCGTTGCTGATGCAGCTCTTCCTGGTCTTCTTCGGGCTCAACATCCTGGGCTTCGGCATCAATCCCTGGATTGCGGCTGCCTTCGCCTTCACGCTGCATGCCAGTGCGTTCCTCGGTGAAATCTGGCGCGGCTGCATCGAGGCGGTGCCATCAGGTCAGCGGGAGGCTGCCACCGCACTCGGCCTGCGCTATTACAACCGCATGCGGTACGTGATCCTGCCGCAGGCGACGAAGATCGCTGTCGCGCCGACGGTTGGCTTCCTCGTGCAGCTCATCAAGGGCACATCGCTTGCAGCGATCATTGGCTTTACCGAGTTGACCCGTCAGGGCCAGATCATCAACAACGCGACCTTCAGCCCTTTCCTGGTCTTTTCCACGGTGGCTGCGGTCTATTTCGTGCTGTGCTGGCCGCTCTCCGTTCTGGCACGCCGTATGGAATTGAGATTCTCCCGCGCGACGACACGCTAACGGGCCCGCGCCGGAGGGAGGTTAACCCGGCATAACTGAAAGGGAAGGAACATGAATATTTCGAGACGCATGATGATGGCCGCGATTGGCGCGGGCCTGATGGTCGGCGCCATGGCCTCAACGGCCGCCGCTCAGACCGTCGAAAGCATCAAGTCCGCGGGGACCGTGAAGATCGGCATGCTGGTCGACTTCCCGCCCTTCGGCATCATGAACACTGCTAACGAACCCGACGGTTATGACGCCGACGTCGCCAAGCTGCTCGGCAAGGAATGGGGCGTGAAGGTGCAGATCGTGCCGGTCACCGGTCCGAACCGCATTCCCTACCTGCAGAGCAACCAGGTCGACCTGCTCGTCGCCTCGCTCGGGATCACCGAGGAGCGCGCCAAGAGCGTCGACTTCTCGCAGCCCTATGCCGGCATTTCCATCGGCGTTTTCGGCGCGAGCGACGCAAAGGTTTCCAAGCCGGAAGACCTCTCCGGCAAGACGATCGGCGTGGCGCGCGCGTCGACGCAGGACACTGCGGTAACCAAAATCGCGCCGAAGGATGCCAAGATTCAGCGCTTCGATGACGATGCCAGCGCTGTGCAGGCTCTCCTCTCGGGGCAGGTCGAAGTGATCGGCGTCTCCAACGTCGTCGCCGCCCAGATCGAAAAGGCCGCTCCGGGCCACTTCGAGCAGAAGCTTCAGCTCAGCCAGCAAGTTCAGGGCATTGCCGTTCGCAAGGGTTCGACCGAACTGCTGGCGGCGGTGAACGCCTTCATCGACAAGGTCAAGGCAGACGGCGAACTCAACGATATCCACCAGAAGTGGCTGGATGCTCCGCTGCCGGACTTCGTGGCGACTGCAAAGAAGTAAGTATCGAAGGGAGTTCCTCGCATGACTGAGGCTAAAGCAAACGCATTGGGCGCCGGCGTGCGGGGAGCTTCCGATCTGGCCGTGCGCATGGAGGGCGTCGACAAATGGTATGGCGGCTTCCACGCGCTGAAGGACATCGAGCTTTCGGTTAACCGGGGGGAGCGGATCGTCATCTGCGGTCCTTCCGGTTCCGGCAAGTCGACGCTGATCCGCTGCATCAACCAGCTCGAGACGATCCAGAAG
>NZ_JBNDHT010000249.1:0-4772 GCF_056755115.1 Rhizobium sp. SVR5-2C
AACCAAGGCACGGAGATCATCGACCTGCGTTCGAACATCAACACAGGGTTTCAGACGGTCAATGCGAACCTCAGCACTGTCCAATGATTTCCGGGCGAACAGCAAAACCCAATGGCCGGTGATCTGGTCCGCGGCCGGCGTCTGCTCGGTCATCATCATCGCCGCCGGGACTTTCGTCTACGGCACGCTGTCGAACAGCCAGACTGATATCAAGAGCGATATCCGAACGCAGGGCTATTGAGGTCCGCGATTCGCTGTCAGCCATCACGGCATCCATGGTGACACAAAAGGAAATCGAGTCGCGGACAGCTCGGTCTAGCGAAGATCGCGCCAGGACGGACGCCAACGTGAAAGAACTTCGTGATGCCCAGGTGCCGCGGGAGGAGCTCGATCGCGTCTTCGCCAGCTATGACCAGCGGTTCACCGATCAGCAGCGGCAGCTCGACGACGTCAAGCAGGCGCAGGGCAACGTCTACGGTGCAAGGGATGTCTTGCTTGATCTCAGGAGCGGATCGACCGCATCGAGCGTCGGCAGCTCTCTGGGGGGCAGGCAGGGCCGCAATAAAAGAGCCCCGCCGCTGAATGCTGCTGTTACTCTGAGAGGTTGCGGGAATAGGCTTCCAGAGCTTCTGACACCGGCAGCATGGTCTATCCGTGCCTGCTGTCGAGCCAGCGCGCGGACGAAGTTTAGAAGAGCCTTTGTCGCTTCGTCTGTCATCGATCTCTTCTCCAACCATGTTGCATTCCATGTCGCATGGATTCGCCGTGGTCTCGTTGAAATGCCCGGAAATCAAGGTGAACAGCTTGCAACACGCTGAGACATGAAAAGTCTCGAACGGAAACCGTTTCGTGTCTCAATGGTTTGATTTTATTGAAGAAAATCTGGTGCCCCCGGCAGGGTTCGAACCCGCGACCCCCTGATTACAAATCAGGTGCTCTACCAACTGAGCTACAAGGGCAATGCGTGCCAAGTACCAGATTCTGCCCGGGAGTAAAGGGGAAATCCGGCATCGGCGCGATTTCGTGATCGATCATAGCGCCGATCCCTCTTCATGTCATGAATGGAAGCTGAAGGGCCGCTTCAGGCGGAGTTCAGGGCCTGGGAGGCACGCTTTGCTCACCATCATCTAGGAGGTGAGTCATGAGAATTGCCCATTTTGCCCTTGCCGCGCTGCTCTCGTTCGGTTCGGCCGTCGCTGCCGTCGAGCCCGTAGTTGCCGCTCCCGTATATGCCCCTGTTGCCTCCGTCGAGAAGAGCGATGTGGTACAGGTGCGCCATCGCGAGCATCGCCGTGACTGGCGCCATTCACGGTGGGATGAACGCCGTCATTGGCGCCGCGGCTGGGGTTATGAACGCCGCCATTGGCGGCCCTGGCGCGCCGAGCGCCGGTGGAGAGAGCGCCATTACTGGCGTTATCAGTACCTGCCGCCATATTGGATGTAATCTTTGTGAGAGCAAAAAGCCCCGGAGTTTTCTCCGGGGCTTTTTCGATGGATGCGTGATGCCGCTATCGGGCCGCCGGCGTGTTGATGCTCGACTCGATCTTGTCACCGGCTCCCGGCTGACCGGCGCCCGAAGGCTGCAGGATGGCGATGCTGAGAACGGAGGCCACCATTATGGCAACAACGGCGATCATGATTCGCATGCGTCTCATCCTCGTTGATATACCAGGCAACGCGCAGCGGTGCTTTGCGGTTCCCGGGGCTATTGCACCGGCGCCGTCGTCCCCGGAGCAGCCGGCGCAAGCGAATCCGGCTGATGCGTCGGCCGCGAGCGGTCGACCCACGCCATGCTGAGAATGATGGCGACGAAGATTGCGATGAACAGAATGCCAAATACAAGGGGCCGGATTGCCATGCCGGGTATCGTCCTTCTCTCTTGCCGTATCTGACCGATTAAACTCGTCATTGGTTCATTTTAAGACGGGACGTTACTTCTTTAGGTGAAGTTGCGCGGCATACATCGCAATTGCCGCGGCATTCGAGACGTTGAGCGACTTGATGGCGCCCGGCATGTCAAGCCGCGCCAGGGCGTTGACGGTCTCGCGCGTCTTCTGGCGCAGCCCCTTGCCTTCGGAACCGAGGACCAGCGCGATCTTTTCTCCTGAAAAGGTGCCTTCGATGGGCGCCGGTCCTTCGGAATCGAGGCCGATCGAGAAGAAGCCGAGCCTGTGCAATTCACCGAGCGCATCGGCGAGATTGGTGATCTGTATATAAGGAATGAGTTCGAGGGCGCCGGAGGCGGATTTCGCGAGCACGCCCGATTCGGTCGGGCTATGTCGCTGCGTGGTGATAACGGCACCCGCATTGAAGGCGACGGCCGAACGCATGATGGCGCCAACATTGTGCGGGTCGGTGACCTGATCCAGCACCAGAAGCAACGGACTGTTCTTCAGCGCCTCGAGCCGGCGGACGGGCAGGGGACGGGTCTCGAGCATGACGCCCTGATGGATCGCCTCGGGACCGAGGACCTTGTCGATGTCCTGCGGCGACACGATCTCGACCGGAATGCCAAGCTGCCCGGCATCGATTTCGAGGCGGGCGAGCGCATTCGGGGTGACGCTAAGCTTGACGTTTTTCCGCTCGGGATTCTCCAGCGCGGCGCGTACGGTATGCAGGCCATAGAGATGGACCTGATCGGCTGCGAGCGCCGGCGGCTTCCAGTCGTCGCCACCGCGTTTGCGCTTCTGCGGATGCGGTGTCGGGATTTCGCCGCGCTCGCGCTTGGCATCGCGATGCGCGCGCCTCAGGTTGGCGTAATGCGTGTCCTTGGCGGACGTTTCGGTTGCGGGCTTGCCGCCGGATTTATGGTCTTTGCTCATGCGGCTTTATAGCGGCGGCGTTTCACCGCGCATAGGGTTTCTTTCTTCGGCTGCCGCTTTCAAGAGGAGATGAAATTTTTCGTGTTTTTTCTATTGTCTTCATGTTGACATGGGGAAATGCTCCGGTCATATACGCGGCGCAGATCGAGGGGCGGCAACGCTTCTGGATCTTCGAGCTTGGTCTTACGATCCAGACGAAAAACTGGAGAGATGCCCGAGTGGTTAAAGGGGACGGACTGTAAATCCGTTGGCTCAGCCTACGTTGGTTCAAATCCAACTCTCTCCACCATTCGTCACTTGGATCGGACCACCCCGCGGGTATAGCTCAATGGTAGAGCAGCAGCCTTCCAAGCTGAATACGCGGGTTCGATTCCCGCTACCCGCTCCAAGCTTTTCAGTAGAGACATCCTAAGAGCGCTGGTGTTGCGTCACTCGCGGTTTCGGCGCGAGCCGCCGCTACCTTTCCGCTTGCCTCCAAGGAACTGCTTTCCTAACAGGGCGTTTCTCTCAGTTAGATCGGGCACGACCGGCATTCCGTCGGCACCCCGAACTGGAGAAATCCCATGAGAACGATGTTCATCGCGATAGGTGTGTTATCGGCCCTAACAGGATCGGCTCTCGCAGCCGATCCCGCGAAGATGGTCGACACGAAAATGGGCAAGGCCTTGGCCGACGAAAAGGGTATGGTCCTTTACACCTTCGACAAGGATACCAAAGGCAAATCGAACTGCGACAAGGATTGCCTGAAGAAATGGCCGGCATTCCACGCCGGAGCCAAGGCCAAGGCAGACGGGGAATGGTCTCTTGTGAAGGCCGCCGACGGCAAGGAAATGTGGGCCTACGAGGGTAAGCCGCTCTACACATATGCCGACGACAAGAAAGCCGGTGAAACGAATGGCGATGGCGTAGGGGGAGTTTGGCACCTGGCCAAATAGCAGGACCGGCGACCATATGGGCGATCTTCGGATCGCCCATATCGCGTGACAGATCTCGAAAACAACAATGGAAAACGCCCGCCTTATTGGCACGGGGCGCTGGTGCAACATGCGACCCCTTCTAACGCGGTCGAAGCTGCCGTTCGATAACGGCGCGTGCAAGCTGTAGGCCCGCCGTCATCGATCTTCAGCACTGTCCCGCGACCTCCGAGACTTCACGCTCCCTGATCAGCGAAGTGTATGCCACGGAGGTCCTTCTCGCGCCGAATTTTAACACCTCTCCAAAATTTGCTTTGAATGCCGTGGGCGCCGCTGCTTAACTAACTCCCATTTGGGGGACCCTCTATGAAAAGCATGATTCTAGCCGGTGCGCTTTTGCTCCCCTCGTCAGCTCTTGCCGTCGAGGCCGTGGAAGTCAATGCTCGCGCTTATAGCTGCAACCAGCTTGCGCAGATCATCCGGCAACAGAAGGCGGTTTTTGTCCGCGTCGGCTTCGGCGGCCGCAGCTTCCGCTATCCACCGGCCCGCTGCAGCCTCGGTGACAAATGGGACACCACCAGTTTGCGTGATGCCGACGGACGCCTGTGCGTCCTCGACTACGCCTGCGTTTACGATCCGGATTCGTTTTACAACAAGATCCCGAAGTAACCGCGCGCGGGCCAGCCGCATCGCGGGTGGCCGTCCTGCAGAATGCAGACTTGCCGATTGACACGGCATATGGAAACGATTCCCGCCGCGCTCCAATTTCCCTTCGCTTTTCAATGATTTTCGGTGTTCCGGAAGCCGGCTCTCTTGCGAGGTGCCGGTCGTCGCCCATATGCGGTTGTAAGCCGGGAAAGGCCTTCGCAATTAGGTCTTGCGGAATTTCGCCGAAAGCCTTAAACGGCGGCACTAAACCGGTTCGCCGGGGTCACCCTTTTCGTTCACAGGAAGCATTCAAATGGCAAAGAGTAAGTTTGAGCGCAACAAGCCGCACGTTAACATCGGCACGATCGGCCACGTTGACCACGGCAAG
>NZ_JBNDHT010000250.1:0-4624 GCF_056755115.1 Rhizobium sp. SVR5-2C
ATTCTGCACCATGCGCTCCTCGTCCGTCAGCTGCTCGACCAGCCGGAACGGGTCGGCCCAGTCGAAGATCTCGCGGGTGTGCTGCATGACGGCGTCTCCTCACCATTGTTCAGGCATGCCTGATCAAGCTGGCCATAACGCCGGCCAACTTCGGCGTCAACCGGAAGGAATATAGCGGATACAGGCTTTTCAAAAAGGCTTCCATGCTCCAACTTGCCGCCCTATGAAATCGAATTGAGGAGGCGGGAATGACGTCGAGCAATCTTTTTGTGCATGCCGAAGGTGCTGACTGGAGCAGTCCGGAACCGGGTGTCACGCGCCGCATCATGGTCTATCTGCCCGAAATGATGATGGTCGAAGTCGCGTTCGAGAAGGATGCGGTCGGAGCTGCGCACTCGCACCCGCATATCCAGGCGAGCTATGTCGCCGAAGGCAGCTTTGCCGTGACGATCGACGGAAAGACCGAGGTGCTGAAACAGGGCGGCAGCTTCATCGTGCCGCCGGATCTCGTCCATGGGGTGACGGCTCTGGAAAAGGGTCGCCTGATCGACACTTTCACGCCGCACCGCGCCGAGTTCCTGAAATGATCACCCGGCCTTCCGGCCCGCATGCATCGCCGGTGCCAAGGGCGGGATGAAGCGAGCATCCTCGCCTTTTACGGTTTCGCGCAGGAACTCGATGACGGCGCGCACCCGCGGCGCCTGCTTCAGATCGCCGTGGCAGGTCACCCAGTAGCCGCGGCAGAGGTCCACTTCATCAGGCAAGACGCGCACGAGCTCCGGATAACGGCTGGCAAAGAAATACGGCAGTACGCAAAGCCCTAGGCCATTTCGGGTTGCCGTCAGCTGCGCAAAGATGCTGGAACTCTGGAACCGCGGTTTGATGCGCGGATGCACGTCGCCGAGATAATCAAGCCCCGGCGCAAAGATCATCTCTTCGATATAGCCGATGAACGGATGATCGAGCAGATCGTCGCGGCAGGTAATGGGCGAGCTGTTGGCGAGATAGTCCCGCGAGCCGTAAACCTGCAGATGGTAATCCGTCAGCTTCTCGAAAAAATACGGCCCGCCCTTCGGTTCGTCCAGCACGACGGAAAGGTCCGCTTCCTTGCGCGACAGCGACATGATTTGCTGGATCGTCACGAGTTCCAGCGAAAGGTGCGGATGAAGCGCGGCGAATTTCGGCAGCACGCTGGCAAAGAAAAAGTTGGCAAAGCCTTCCGGCGCGCTGAGGCGGACGACGCCGCGCTGCGTCATGGAGCCTGCGGCAAGATCGGCCCGTAAACGTTCGGTTTCCTGCTCCATCTTTTCGGCGGTTTCCACGAATCGTGTGCCCATGGCAGTCAGCACATAGCCGCGCGGGTTACGCTCGAAGAGCTTGACCTTCAGGGCAAATTCCAGCCGGTCGATACGCCGCGAGACGGTGGCATGGCTCGTCCGCAGCTGTCTGGCTGCAGTCGAAAGCTGCCCTGTTCGAGCCACCGCTAGAAAAAACTGCAGATCGTCCCAAGTAAACTGCGGAGGATTGTTCATGCGGGTTCACGCGTCCATCTACGTCTTTGGTCTAATGCCTAGAGACCGGAAAGCAGCCGATGCACAGTTTCCGAGCGGCTCTGTGCAAAAACGAACAGATACTGTTTGGAATTAGTTGTAAACCGCCGGTTGCCTCATGCGGGAAATTCCGTGATCGTAGGCGCGGCGTCGGTTCGTTTGAGGAGAGCGGCTGGCCAATTTTGAACAGACTCGCGATCTGGCCATCTCTGGGAGGAGAGACTTATGCGAAAGAATCTTATTGCGTCCGTTGCATTCCTGCTTGCAAGCAGCACAGCCGTGTTCGCCAATGGTGCGTCGGACGGGAAGGTGAAGATTGGCATTCTGAACGATCAGTCCGGTGTCTATGCAGACTTCGGCGGTAAGTCGTCCGTCGAGGCCGCCCAGATGGCGGTCGAGGATTTCGGCGGCAAGGTGCTCGACGTTCCGATCGAGATCATCGATGCCGACCATCAGAACAAGCCGGACATCGCCTCGAACATCGCCCGCCAGTGGTACGACACCGAGCAGGTGGACGCGATCATGGAGTTGACGACCTCGTCGGTTGCCCTTGCGGTCCAGGCAATTGCGAAAGAGAAGAAGAAGATTGACATCGTCACGGGCGCTGCGACGACGGATCTTACCGGCAAGGCCTGTTCGCCCTATGGCTTCCACTGGGCCTATGACACGCATGCGCTGGCTGTCGGCACCGGTGGCGCGCTCGTCAAGCAGGGCGGCGACAGCTGGTTCTTCCTGACGGCGGACTATGCCTTCGGCTATTCGCTGGAACAGCAGACCTCCGATTTCGTCAAGGCGAACGGCGGCACGGTCGTCGGCTCCGTCCGGCATCCGCTTTCCAGCCAGGACTTCTCGTCCTTCTTGCTGCAGGCGCAGTCTTCCGGTGCCAAGGTCATCGGCCTCGCCAATGCCGGCCTCGATACGTCGAATGCCATCAAGCAGGCAGCCGAATTCGGCATCACGCAGGGCGGCCAGCACCTGGCGGCACTGCTCTTCACGCTGGCGGAGGTCCATGGGCTTGGTCTCGAGGCCGCTCAGGGCCTGACGCTGACGGAAGGCTACTATTGGGACCGCGACGACGAGAGCCGCGCCTTCGCAAAGAAGTTCTTCGAGCGCACCGGCAAGATGCCGAACATGATCCACACCGGCACCTATTCCGCTGTTCTTCAGTATCTGAAGGCGGTCCAGAAGGCTGGCACGGACGAGACGGAAGCTGTTGCCAAGCAGTTGCATGAAATGCCTGTCGATGACGTCTTCGGCCGCGGCGGCACCGTCGGACCGAACGGGCGCATGATCCACGACATGTACCTGCTGCAGGTCAAGAAGCCGGAAGAGAGCAAGCAGCCTTGGGACTACTTCAATGTTCTGGCCACCGTCCCCGGCAAGGAAGCCTATATCGACCCCGCCAAAAGCGGCTGCGATCTGGTAAAGTAAGCCTATGGCGGTTTCCGCAACACAAACGAATGCGACGCCGCGGGTGGTTCTTTCCGCCCGCGGCCTTCGCCGGGACTTCGGCGGCTTCACGGCCGTCAAGAACGTCGACCTCGATGTGCAGGATGCGAGCGTCCATGCGCTGATCGGGCCGAACGGCGCGGGCAAGACGACGGTTTTCAATCTCTTGACCAAATTCCTGCAGCCGACAGCCGGCACTATCATGCTGATGGGCACCGACATCACCAAGACCCCGCCGGACAAGGTGGCGCGGATGGGACTGGTGCGCTCGTTCCAGATTTCCGCGGTGTTTCCGCACCTGTCGGTGCTCGACAACGTGCGCGTCGCACTGCAGCGGCCCAACAACCTCTCGACGCAATTCTGGCGGCCGATGTCGTCGCTCGATCGGTTGAACGACCGCGCCGAGCAATTGCTCGCGAGCGTCGGGCTCTCGAAGGAGCGTGATCATATAGCCGCGGACCTCTCCTACGGGCGCAAGCGCGTTCTTGAGATCGCCACCACGCTTGCTCTCGACCCGAAGGTGCTGCTCCTCGACGAGCCGATGGCAGGGATGGGGCAGGAGGATGTCAGTGTCGTTTCCGCCATCATCCGCGAGGTCGCGCGTGACCGGGCGGTCTTGATGGTCGAGCACAATCTTTCCGTTGTCGCCAATATCTGCCAGCAGGTGACCGTGCTTCAGCGCGGCGAGATCCTCGCCGAAGGCGACTATGCCGCGGTCAGCAAGGATCCGCGCGTCCGCGAGGCCTATATGGGCACGGAGGATAGCTGATGGCGGCGCTTCTGGAAGTTCAGGGCCTGAATGCCTGGTACGGCGAAAGCCACATCCTGCATGGCGTCGACATGCATGTCGGCGAAGGCGAGACGATCACGATCCTCGGACGCAATGGAGTCGGCAAAACAACCACGCTGCGGACCATCACCGGCATCGTCCGCGCGCGAAAGGGCAGGATCAGCTTTGGCGGAGCGGACATGATTCAGGTGCCGCTGCACAAGACGGCGCATAAGGGCATCGGCTTCGTGCCCGAGGAGCGCGGCATCTTCTCGACACTCACCGTTTCCGAGAATCTGCTTTTGCCGCCGGTCGTTGCCGAAGGCGGCATGACCGTCGATGAAATCTATGAGCTTTTCCCAAACCTTTACGAGCGCCGGGCCAGCTCCGGAACCAAGCTTTCGGGCGGCGAACAGCAGATGCTGGCGATCGCCCGCATCTTGCGCACCGGCGTCAAAATGCTCCTGCTCGACGAGCCGACCGAGGGCCTTGCGCCCGTCATCGTCCAGCGTATCGGCGAGGTATTGCGGAAGCTGAAGGAGCGCGGGATGACGATCCTTCTCGTCGAGCAGAATTTCCGCTTTGCCAGCCGCATTGCCGACCGCTTCTATCTGATGGATCATGGGCAGATGGTGTCCGAGTTCCCGGTCGGCGAACTGCCGCAGCGGATGGATACGCTGCACAGGGTTCTGGGGGTGTGATGCCATGACGATGATCTTCGGCATTCCCGTTCAGGCACTGCTTGGCCAGTTGCTGATCGGCCTGATAAACGGCTCTTTCTACGCCCTGCTCAGTCTCGGCCTGGCCATCATCTTCGGCCTGCTGCGCGTCATCAACTTTGCGCATGGTGCGCAAT
>NZ_JBNDHT010000251.1:0-4533 GCF_056755115.1 Rhizobium sp. SVR5-2C
TCTGCATATCGTGCGCTCCGGTGCGTCGAGCCATCCGCGCATCGCGCTCACCTTCGACGCCTGCATGGGCAAGGCAGATGACCGGATCATCTCGACGCTGGTGAAGGAGCGCATCCCGGCAACGATTTTCGTCACCGGGCGCTGGCTGAAGCGCAATCCGCAGGCGCTCTCGGTGTTTCTGCACAATCCCGATCTCTTCGAGCTCGAAAATCACGGGCAGAACCATATTCCGGCCGTGGATAAGCCCGTCTCGATCTACGGCATCGCCGCCGCCGGCTCGCCGCAGGCCGTCAAGCAGGAGGTAGAGGGCGGTGCCGACGCGATGCGCGCTGCCGGCATCACGCCGCCGCACTGGTTCCGCGGCTCGACGGCGAAATACGATCTTTCGGCAATCGCCGAGATCCGCGCGATGGGCTATCGCATTGCCGGCTACTCCGTGAACGGCGACGGCGGATCGCTTCTCGGCGCTTCGATCACCGAAAAGCGCATCGCCTCTGCGAAGGACGGCGATGTCGTCATCTCCCACATCAATCAGCCGACCCACGCGGCGGGCGAGGGCGTTGCAAAAGCGCTTCTTGATCTGAAGGTCAGGGGCGCCCAATTCGTCCGGCTGCAGGATGTCGAGGACATGGGCGACGACAGCACGACCCAGTAATACTCGGCGTCCTCAGGTGCTTTGCCATCACTTCGGCAGTTGCGGCTGCACTTTCTCCTCGATGAAGAGTTCGTCGACGATCGCCATGACGATCAGCGACAGAGGAAGCGCGAGCATGGCGCCGACCGCGCCCCACAGCCACGTCCAGAAGATGATCGCGATGAAGATGAAGAACGGGTTGATCTCAAGCCGCCGGCCCATGACCGCGGGGAAGATCAGGTTTTCCATCGCGAGGTGGATGGTGAAAAACGCGGCTGCCGGCAACAGGCCAGCGACGATGCCGTCGTGCGTGATGATGCCCGCGACCGCGACGGACAGGGTCATCACGGTGATGCCGAGATAGGGGATGAAGCTCGACAGGAAGGCGAAAAAACCCCAGAGAACCGGCGCCGAGAGCCCGCCGGCCCAGGCGATCACTGTCATCATGACGCCGAGTGCGGCATAAATGATCGAGGCGGTTGCGAAATAGAAGCCGAGTACCTGCTCGACCGAGCTGATGACGCGGATTGCCGCCAGGCGCTGCTGCCTCGTCCGGAAGGTCATGATGATCGTCTTGCGCAGATGAACGCGGCCGGAAAGGAAGAGCAGCAGCGCCGCAAAGAAAATCAGCGTCTGCACGAGGGCCGGCGTCAGGTTTGCCGTCACCACATGCAGGACGCTACCGGTGTTTTCGAGCAGCGCGTTGATCGACGTCGGCCCGCTCTGGAATGTTTCCGCGGTTATGTGCAGCCAGCGTATCCGTTCCAGATAGGGGATAATCCGGGTGATGGTCTTCTCGATGAAGGCGGGAGCCTCGTTGGCAAGCGTCGTCAAAGGTCCCGCAAGCGAACTGACGACAATGAAAATCACCAGCGCAACGGCGCTTGAAAGGATCACCGCATTGGTGATCCGCGGTACGCCGAGCCTGCTCAGTTTCTCCGCCGCCATGCCCAGGATCATGCCGACGACGACGGCAAGCGTTACCGGAATGAGGATCAGCGACATCTGGTACAAGGCGGCGAGCCCAAGCATCAGGAAAATTCCGATGACCGCCCACGCCATGCTGATATCGAGGCCGTCTTTCTCGACGCGATGCGCGGGAGCCTGTGGCATCTCTTCGGCCGCGGCGGTCAGTGTCTCAGCCCAGGCGCTCGTCCGTCGCTCGCCAATCGCGATCTTTTTTGCCTGTTTCTTGATGCCATTGGCGATGCCCATCTATGGAATGTCCCCGGAAGCCGAATTGCCTCGGCACGAGAACGCGTCGGCGGGATGTTGGTTCCGGGGAGGGCGGCGCGGTCTGCGACAGAACCTGCATCTCAAGCCGAAAGCGTCAGCCCGATACCCCAGGGGTCCTTGAGGAAGATGCCGCCGTCGCGCTTCTCGGTCTTGATCTCGAGCCTGTCGAGCGCCTGAACGGCGTTGTCGAGTGAGGCCTTGTCGTTGAAGCGCATCGTGAAGTCGGAAAGGCCGGTCATGCCGTCGGCGCGCGGGCCTGCTCCGCGGCTGTTCCAGATATTGGCCGCGACATGATGATGGTAGCCGCCGGTCGCGAAGAAGCTTGCGCCGGGATAGCGCGCCATCAGCTTGAGGCCGAGAACGTCGCGATAGAAGCCATCCGCTTCCGGAATGTCGCCGACCTGCAGATGGATGTGCCCGATCGCCGTGCCGTCGGCCATGCCGTTCCACGCGTCCTCCGGCACGCTGTTGTAGAGCGCCTGAAGATCGAGGCGGTGGGTCGCCATCTCGACCTGGCCGTCCTGATGAAACTTCCAGACGTCGTGCGGCCGGTCGGCATAGATCTCGATGCCGTTGCCTTCGGGATCAGAGAGATAGATCGCTTCGCTGACAAGATGGTCCGAGGCGCCTTCGAGCTGGACATTGTTATTCGCTGCCTGACGGAGCCAGCGGGCAAGTTCCGCCCGGTTCGGCACCAGGAAGGCCGTGTGGAAGAGGCCAGCCGCATTTCGCGGCGCGATCTGCGCGTTGCCGGCGGTCGTGAGCGTCAGGAGCGGCACATCGCCAACGCCAAGCACCTCGCCGTTCGGCGCCTTCTCGATCACCTTGAGGCCAATTATCGATTGATAAAAGCTGGAAACCAGCGGCAGGTCTGCGACGATGAGATGCGACTGGCTGATATAGGCAGGGCGCGTCAATGCATAAGTGGGTTCGGTCGTCATAGGTCTTTCTCCTGCCTTGGATTGGAAAGGCGCACCGGCACGGCTGCTTTGCCTGTCCCGAGGGGCAGGCAAAGGACGCGACGGCATTTTTGCTGGCGCATAAGCCCTCCCGCAAATCCACGCGGACAAGGATGCCGCCCGTAGCGAGCGCGGGGAGTTTTCGCCGGTGCATTCGCCTTCAGGTCCCCTCTGCTGCTGTACTTGCACCCTCTATGCCGCATTTCGATTGTTCACAGAAGACCAGTTTTTGATGATGAAGCGTTCATCGCATGTTGACGATCGCTTGCGCGCGCTTGATCCTGCCTCGCGCGCCTTATCTATTCTAGATAGACAGGCTGGTAGGGGAGGCAATCATGTACAAGAAGATTATCGTCCCGGTGGAAATCGGCACGATCGAAAGGGGTGAGAGGGCATTCCGAAAGGCGGCGACGCTGCTCGACGAAGGCGGAGAGATCGTCCTGCTCAATGTCGTGCAGGATGTGCCCACCTACATCGCCGTCGACCTTCCGCCCCAATTGATCGAAAACACCATAGAAGACGGCCGCCAGAAGCTGGAACAGCTGCGGCAAAAGACCGGGATCGCGGCGATCGTCGAGATCGGCCGGGGTCCGCCGGCGCATGGCATACTTGCGTCGGCCGAAGCGCACCGGGCCGACCTCATCATCGTCGCCTCGCATGTTCCGGATTTCTCGAACTATTTCATCGGTGCAACCGCCGACCGGGTGGTGCGCCACGCGAAATGCTCGGTACTGGTGGACAGGTAGGATTAAAGGATTTTACCAAGTTTTACCGCAGCCGGCGTTGCCGTCTGTTGCGTCGCCGCTTGTTCAATGCGAGCATCGGCTGGGGAGGAAAACGGGTGCGCATGGATGGCCGAGTTCAACGGAATTCGCTGGGCTTATGACAAATACGAGCTGATCGCCGATGGCATCGTCCATGGTGTCGGCCTCGCGCTGGCGCTCGTGGGTGCGACCGTGCTGATCTTCTATGCCATGGTCTGGAGCTCCAACGGCGAGATCGCGGCTGCATGGATTTACGGTGTCGGGCTCGTGCTGACGCTCGCCATTTCCTTTTCCTACAATGCCTGGCCCGTCTCGCGCACCAAATGGTACCTGCGCCGGCTCGATCATTCGGCGATCTTCATCCTGATCGCGGCGACCTATACGCCGTTCCTTCAACGCGGTGCTGACGATCCGCTGCTCTTCGGCATGATGATCGGCATCTGGGTGGTGGCCGCCGTCGGCATTTTCCTGAAATGCGCGTTTCCCGGGCGCTACGACAAGCTCGCGATCCTGCTTTACCTCGCCATGGGCTGGAGCGGGCTTCTGGTTGCCGACACTGTCGCCTCGCACATTCCCTTCGCTTCGACGCTCTTGATCATTATCGGCGGCGTCATTTATTCGGCAGGCGTGATCTTCCATATCTGGGAAAAGCTGCGCTTCCAGAACGCCATCTGGCACGGCTTCGTGGTTGCCGCCGCTGCGGTGCATTACTCGGCGGTGCTGACATGCTTCAGCATGAGCGCGTCCGGCGTCTGATCACCTGCCTCCTGGAGCCCGCCTCGTCCCATCATCGTTGGCGCCGATTCGTGGTTTACATCGCCGGAGGCCGGGCGTATGCGCTTGGCCGAAACGAACCGGAATGGACCTGATATGACCGACGCCGTCCTCGTGCGCGACGCAACCGAAGCCGATCTTCCAGTGATCCGCGACATCTACAACC
>NZ_JBNDHT010000252.1:0-4428 GCF_056755115.1 Rhizobium sp. SVR5-2C
GATCTGCACGGTGCCTCGCGATGGTTTCGAATCCGTGGCAGAAGAAAGCATGACCACGACTCAGCGTCAAAAGCCCGTTTTTCGTTTTGCACCCAGCCCCAACGGCCCGCTGCATCTCGGCCACGCGCTTTCGGCTTTCCTCAATCAGGACATGGCAGCGGCGGCGGACGGACGTCTTTTGCTGCGCATCGAAGACATCGACCAGACGCGTTGTACACCTGATTTCGAAGCAGGCATCTACACCGATCTCGAATGGCTGGGGATCGGCTGGGAAAGCCCCGTTCGGCGGCAGTCCGAGCATTTCACGGAATATCAGGCGGCGCTGCGCAGGCTGATCGAGCGCGGACTGGTCTACCCTTCGTTTCTGACGCGCGGCGAGGTGAAAGCCCGAGTGACCGCCTCCGAAGCCGGCGGCAATCCCTGGCCGCGCGATCCGGACGGTTCGCCGCACTATCCAGCTGACGATCGCGACCGCAGCGAGGGTGAGCGGCAGAGGATGCTCGCATCGGGACTGAAGCACGCCTGGCGTCTCGATATGCTGCGCGCGCTGCAATCCCTCGGCCGCACCTTGCGCTGGGCCGAAACCGGCGACGCACAAACCGGCGAGATTGCCGCCGACCCATCAATTTGGGGAGATGTCGTTCTCTCGCGTTCCGATGCACCGTCGAGCTATCACCTTTCGGTCGTCATCGACGACGCTCTGCAGGGTGTCACGCATGTGGTGCGCGGGCTCGACCTCTTTCATGCGACGTCCGTCCACCGGCTGCTGCAGGCCCTGCTCGGTCTGCCGGAACCCATCTATCACCACCATCGGCTGGTGACGGATGCGGCGGGACGCAAACTCTCCAAAAGCGAAGGCGATACCGGCGTTGCCGAACTAAGAGCCAAGGGCTTGTCAGCGGCCGATATCCGGCACCTTGTCGGCCTTTGAGGACTTGCCGGCCTGTCCGCCCAGGAAGTTGCGGGAAAAGATAGCGCGTACGCGAAATTTCATCAGCGCCGCGTTGACCTCTGCGCCGATGATGAAGATGACGCCAACCATGTAAAGGAAAATCAGCACGACCATCACCGATGCCAAACCTGCATAGGTCGCCGTGTAGTTGGCAAAGGTCGCAAGGTAGTAGGCGAAGATCACGGCTCCCGCGAGCCAGAAAAGCAGTGTCAGCAGGACGCCCGGTATGACGTCATAAACGTGCCGCCGGCCGGCCGGCAGCCAAAGGTGAACGACGAGCAGGCCGACCGTCAGGACGAAGAGCGTTCCGTAGATTCGCCAGCTGAAGACGATCTGAAGTGCGTCGACGATGAGCGGCAGCCGTTCGCGGATGATGTCGGGGAGCCATTCGAGGGTGTCGTTGTTCAACAGCCATTCGCGCGCATAATTGAGCCCCACCGGCACGGCGACGAGCAGGATGCTGATGGCGGCAAAAATGATGACCGCAACGAGGACATAACCGAGGCTGGCAAGGCGGGTTAAATACCATGGGCGCGTTTCCTGCACGCGGTATGCACGATTGAGCGAAATGCGCAGCGCCTCGACACCGTTCGAGGCGAAGTAGGCGGCAGCCAGCACCGAGACCGTGAGCAGCCCGCCACGCGGGACGGTCAGGACTTGAAGCACTTGATCGGCAACGGGCTTGGCGATCGCCTCCGGCCATGTATCGAAAATGAGATGGACGGCCGTCGCAGAAAACTGATCGGCGCCAAGGAAGTTCGCAAGCGCCGTGCCGAAGATCAGGAAGGGAAAAACCGCAAGCAGGATCGACAATGCAACATGGCTTGCCATGGCGAAACCGTCATCCTCGATGAGATGGCAAATTGCGTCGTATGCCACGTCGTAGAACGTCCGCACTATCTTCGGCATTCCGTCCCCATCTTCGGCCATTCGTCTGCCGGCTTTCGTCGTTGTATCCTCCCGTCGAATATGGGAAACCAGTCCCATTTTGTACAGGAATCAATCCATGGCGGAGCAGCGTACCATCATCGTGACCGGATGCTCGTCCGGCATCGGTGCTTATTGCGCGCGAGCTCTGAAGGATGACGGCTGGCGCGTCTTTGCAACAGCGCGGAAACACGACGACGTTGCATCGTTGCGTGCTGACGGACTCGAAGCTTTCCTGATGGATTATACGCGGCCGGATTTGATCTCTGGCTTCGTTCGGGATGTGACCGAGGCGAGCGGCGGGCGCATCGACGCGCTTTTCAACAACGGTGGTTACGGCCAGCCCGGCGCGGTCGAGGATCTGACGACCGATGTGCTGCGCGCGCAGTTCGAAACGAATTTCTTCGGTTGGCACGAACTGGCGCGGCAGGTGCTGCCCTTGATGCGAAAGCGCGGTTCGGGCCGCATCGTGCAATGCTCGTCCATTTTAGGGTTGGTACCCTATCGCTTTCGCGGCGCCTACATTGCATCGAAATTCGCGCTCGAAGGCCTGAGCATTACATTGCGGATGGAGCTTCAGGGTAGCGGCATCCATGTAAGCCTGATCGAGCCGGGACCGATCGCCTCCCGCTTTACTGCCAATGCGCTCGCCAAGTTCAAAGCGCATGTCGATATCGGTAATTCGGTGCATGCGGCAGACTACCGACGGCAGCTCGCGCGGCTTGAGGGGACGGGCCTGAAGAATCGACATAAGCTTCAGCCGGATGCCGTCTATACCGTGCTGAAACACGCATTGAACTCGGACGCTCCGAGGCCACATTACCCTGTAACAACTCCGGCAAAACAGGGCATGCTCCTGAAGAGGCTGCTTCCGGCGGATCTCTTCTACCGTTTGATGCGCCGGACCGACTGAACAAGAAAGCCGAACGCCATGTCCACGGTCACCTACATTCTCGCAATCATCGTCATGGGCCTTGTGGCGCTCGTGCTGATCCGCGGCCTCTTCAATATGATGAAGGGCGGCAATCCGAACCTTTCCAACAAGCTGATGCAGTTGCGCATATTGCTGCAGGCGATCGCCGTGATCCTCATCATGCTGACGCTGTGGCTGACGGGCGGCGGGCGGCCGACCTGACGATTTCTCCAAGGAGGATAAATGGTCAAGCTCAACAAGATCTATACCAGGACGGGCGACGACGGCACGACGGCGCTCGTTTCCGGACCGCGGCGGCTGAAGCATGATCTGCGCGTCGAAGCCTATGGCACGATCGACGAGACGAACTCGGCGATCGGCATCGCCCGGCTGCACACGGCAGGCATGCCCGATCTCGACCAGATGCTGATCCGCATCCAGAACGACCTCTTCGATCTTGGCGCCGATCTGGCGACACCCGAGACGGGAGAGACGCCGGAATACGAACCGCTCCGCATCGTCGACACGCAGGTAACGCGGGTTGAACACGACATTGACGCGCTGAATGCCGCCTTGCAGCCGTTGAAATCCTTCGTCCTGCCGGGCGGCTCAGCGGCAGCCGCACATTTGCATCTCGCCCGCACCATTTCGCGCCGCGCCGAGCGATTGATGGTGGCGCTGTCGCGCACCCCGGGTGAAATCGTCAGCGAGGCAGCGCTGAAATATGTCAATCGGGTTTCCGATTTCCTCTTTGTTGCGGCGCGATACGCGAATGATCGCGGCAATGCGGACGTGCTTTGGGTTCCGGGCAAAAACAGGTAGGCTCTCGCCGGTTAGGATCGCCGGGGGCAGGCTTTCATGTTCATACCGCTGCACGACGCCAATACGCTGAAGCACATCAAAGTGCAGTGGGTGACGCTGAGCTTGATCGGCGTGAATATCGCAGTCTGGCTTTTCACCGATTTCCTCGTTCCCGAGCAGGTGGCTCAGGCAGCGGCGGTCGGCCTCGGCTACATACCGGCTGTCGCTTTTCACCACGCCGTGCTCGCTCCCGGACTCGCCATCGCTCCCGACGCGCTAACCTACGTCACCTATGCCTTCGTCCATGCCGGCTTCTGGCATCTCGCTTCCAACATGCTGTTTCTATGGGTGTTCGGCGACAATGTCGAAGATGCGATGGGGCATTTTCGCTTTCTGGTGTTCTATCTCATCTGCGCCGCTTTCGGCGCGCTTTGTCATGGTCTGCTTACGTCCGACTCGCAGGCACCGCTGATAGGCGCCTCAGGTGCGATTTCCGGCGTGGTCGCGGCCTATGTCATCCTTCACCCGCGCGTGAGGGTGTGGGTGCTGGTTTTCGCCCGCATTCCTTTGCCACTTCCGGCCTTCGTGCCGCTGCTGCTCTGGATCGGTCAGCAGTTCTTCATGCTGATTGTCGATCCGGACGGCAATGTTTCCTGGAGTGACCATGCCGGCGGGATCATCGCCGGCGCCGTTCTGGTCTTCTTCATGCGCCGCAGAGGCGTACCTCTATTCGATCGCGAGATCGTTACGCCCCGGGCCGTCCGAAGCACGCCGGCTGTGAGGCGGACATGACCAGCCGGACCTAAATGTTGACGTGAACGTAAGCGGTATATAT
>NZ_JBNDHT010000253.1:0-4406 GCF_056755115.1 Rhizobium sp. SVR5-2C
ATGCCGTACTGTTCCGAGCGCGCGAGCGTATTGTCCATCAGCGCACGGAGTTGGTGAATGCTCTGCGCGCGGTACTCTACGAATACGGTCACATCGTTCCACAGGGGCTCGTCCAGCTCAAGCGCATCGAGGCAATCCTGGCCGAGCGGGACAGTGACCTTCCCATGCTTGTCCGTGAGGAATGCCGGGACCTTCTGGCGCAGATCGCAGAGAAGACGGCCCGAATAGCGGCGAAGACGAGGAAGGCCAGGGAACTGGCCGGGGGAACCAACATGGCGCGTCGGCTGCAAACCATGCCGGGGGTTGGCCATTGACCGCACTGGCCGTTGAGGCCTTCGCGCCGAAAATGGCGACCTTCGCGCGCGGCCGGGACTTTGCGGCATAGCTGGGCCTTGTGCCACGGCAACACTCGTCGGGTGGCAAGGAACGGCTTGGACGTGTTTCGAAGGCCGGGCAGGTCGATATCCGTCGGCTTCTAATCATTGGGGCGATGTCGCGTCTGAACTGGCGTGGGCGCAGATCGATTGATGAAGGTTCGTGGTTGGCGCGGATGCTGGCAAGGAAACCGAGGATGCTGGTCGCGACCGGCCAGCGGCTTCTGACAATGCCGCAAATCAAAAGGCCTGACAGAAGACCGCACTCGATCACACGCTCATAAAGTTAGAAACTACTTGCATCAAGGGCGGCAACCACAGAAGACCTTTGTGGGACCTCTGCTCGACCATTCGCATGATCTCACGCGTCGCCGCGCCAAAGCGGAGTTTGGGGGTAATGATCCGCTTGGGTGCCAGGCCTTGTTTCTTCAGCAGTCTCCGGAGCAATTGCTTGGCAGCGTTGGTATCTCATGCGCCTTGGACGATTTCATCGAAGACGTACCCGTCCCGCTCCACGGCACGCCAGAGCCAGTGTTTTCTGCCGAAATGGAAATCACCACCTCGTCTAGATGCCAAATGTCTGGGCCGAAGGCTGCCTGCGACGAAGTGCTTTGCGTAATAGGTCCTAATTTCCCGGTTGCCCGATCGTTTCATACGAGACGGGGATCCCGCGCCCCAGCAGCATTTCCTCGAGAAGACGCAGGCTCAGCGGAAACCGAACTAGAGCCATACCGCATGGGCGATGATGGATGGCGGAAAACGATGGTTCTTTTCGCTGAGCGTTAGTTGGTCATGCCAACCGGTTATCATGGAACCGTCAAGCCACGACAAGGTGACATCATCCCCTCCAGACGGGGGCTGCGATCTCGAAGCCGGCGCATGGCGGGCCGCAGCTCTACGCCGCCGCCTGCGATCCAAAGTCCGGTTTCCCTTAAGCCGCGCGATGAGATTGGAGCGCTCTTGGGACATCAGCGACCACGAAGAATTACGAAACTTTCGGCTTGCGCGCGAGCTTGATAGTATCAAATAAGCTGATAGAAAAATATTTGAAGTGAAGCCATAACAGATGAAACCGAACTTTCTCACCGTAACCTCCGAAACCGGCGCTTTGGTGCTTAGGGGCCTGGCTTCTCCAGTCCGCATGGACATCCTCCAACTGCTGCACGATAGAGGCAAACTAAACGTCAACGAAATCAGCAGGGCTTTGGGGTTGCCGCAATCGACAATTGCAACGAACATTCAAATATTGGAGCAGGCTGGCCTAATTGAATCCTATTCGATAAAAGCTCGGAAAGGTCATCAGAAGATTTGCTCCGCAAAATATGAGGAGATCATTTTCCAGTTTCAGGTAAACTCGCAAGAGCGTCAAAATAATAAGGTCGAGGTGGCGATGCCACTTGGCCTCTTTACCGGATTTGAGGTGAGCGCTCCGTGCGGCCTTTGTTCGAGGGACGGCGTCATCGGACTTTTGGATGTCCCAAATTTTTTTCTCGATCCCGGCAGAATGCAGGCAGGCTTGCTCTGGTTCGGCCGAGGTTACGTCGAATATAAGTTTCCAAACAATGCTAAACTACTGAACTCCCGTGTTGACATCCTTGAATTCTCGATGGAGTTGTCGTCCGAGGTTCCCGGCACCAATCCAGACTGGCCCTCTGACATTACGCTATGGGTCAATGACCATCGTGTCGGCACCTGGACGTCGCCAGGCGACTTCGGCGACAAGCGCGGAGTCTTCACGCCTCTCTGGTGGAAGCTGGAAGGCTCCCAGTATGGCAAGCTCAAGACGTGGCGCATCAACAAGAGCGGATCCTACATCGATGGAATCCGAATATCAGAGATGACGATTGAAGATCTAGCTCTGTTCGAGCACCATTCAATCCGGATGAAGATCGGCATCGAGCCCAACGCGCGACATCCAGGCGGCGTAAATATATTTGGCCGAGGGTTTGGAAACTACGACCAGGATATTGTGATGCGTCTTTATCTCGAGCATTAACGATTGTCCGAGAGGGAAGATGCAAGACGGACGACTGTCCAGGAAGCCGGCGAGACGGTGATCCGAATGTCACCATTGGTCCCTTCAATCGCATCGAAGTTGATCGGCTTTACCTCGTCTGGCCTTCCCTTCGTATTGACGGCAAGCAGATCTGGATGGTGCAGCTGATGCGCACGCTGTTTCCTCAAGGTCCCGAACCCAGTTGCGTGGAGGCTGATGCCGATTTCTTCTGATAAGTGCCTATTCAGGATGAACAGTGTCACCGTTCCGTCGCTCTGCGAATGAACGGCGGAGAATTTCAAATACGGAACTTCGTCAATAGTGTCATAGAGCTCTTCCGTATGAGTGGGATCGTAGTATCGGGTTGCGTATGTGGGCGATTCGACATGGGCGTTTAGGACACGGCCTCTGCCGAGATTGCTGAAATCGGCGAACGGCCAAAAGATCGTCTGCCGCCAGGCGGGACCGCCCGTTTCAGTCATAATCGGTGCGATCGCGTTGACTAATTGGGCAAGGCAGCCCGCCTTCACGCGATCGGCGTGATTGAGCAGCGAGATGCAGGCGCCGCCGAAGACGAGAGCGTCCTGCATGTTATACTGCTCCTCAAGGATGCTGGGCGCGACCGGCCAGCCGCTCTGCACTCTGTTCTTTTCGCCGCGACGGGTTCGATACCAGACGTTCCATTCGTCGAAACTCAGCATGATCCGCTTCCGCGATCTGCGGCGCGCCGCTACTGCGTCTGCAATGGCGACGACCTCTTCGATGAAGCTGTCCATCAGATCTGGGCTGGCAAGGAAGGATGGCGTGTCGTCGGCGTAGTTGTTGAAATAGGTATGCAAGGAAATGAACTCGACGTGGTCGAAAGTGTGCTCGAGCACGACCCGTTCCCATTCGCCGAAGGTCGCCATCTTTCGCCCGGACGAGCCGCAGGCGGCCAGTTCGATCGTCGGGTCGGTGAGTTTCATCAGTTTTGCCGCTTCGACGGCGATATGGCCATATTCCTCCGCGGTCTTGGCACCCATCTGCCAGGCGCCGTCCATCTCATTACCGAGGCACCAGAACTTCACACCATGCGGTTTCTCCCAACCATGCTCGCGACGCAAATCGGAAAGAAATGTTCCCGACGGATGGTTGCAGTATTCGAGATAGTGACGCGCCTCGTCCGGCCCGCGCGTGCCGAGATTGACCGCCAGCATCGGCTCGATGTCGGCAAGCATGCACCAATCCAGGAATTCGTTCGTGCCGAACTCATTCGTCTCGATGGATTTCCAGGCAAGGTCGAGCCGGCGCGGCCGCTTTCCCACCGGACCGACACCCTCTTCCCAGTTGTATCCGGATACGAAATTGCCGCCCGGATAACGCATGATGGTGGGCGCAAGCTCGCGCACCAGGTCGAGAACATCCCTGCGAAAACCTTTCTCGTCAGCGTTTGGATGCCCCGGCTCGAAGATGCCGCCATAGACGCAGCGGCCGAGGTGCTCGACGAAGGCGCCGAACAGGCGCCTGTCGGTTTCTCCGATGATGAAGTCTCTGTCGAAACGCACTTTAGCTGTGAGCATGAGACGATACCGATCTTAGGTTGAACAACTGAGGGATGATCATGCCGCCCCTATTCGAGGTGGACAGGATTCAGAGGAGCGCGGTCGTGCGACGGGGCATCGCGCGCTTGTCGCGTTGCGACACTGGAGCCGGTGAGTACGCCTTTTCCCAAAGGATCGGGCGAGAGCACTGAACTCTTGAGCAGTTGCGAATAGGGATGTGTGGGATTGTCGAGCACTTCCCTGGCGGAGCCGCTTTCGACCACCTGCCCCTTCTGCATGATCATGATGCGATCGCTGATGGAGTAGGCGGTAGCGAGATCGTGGGTGATGTAGATGATCGAGACCTTTAGGTCGTCGCGCAGGGTCTTGAACAAGTTGACGATGGACATCCGGAGCGAGGCATCCACCATTGATACCGGTTCGTCGGCCAGGATGAGCGAAGGCCCCGATATCAAAGCCCGGGCGACGGCAACGCGCTGAAGCTGGCCGCCGGAC
>NZ_JBNDHT010000254.1:0-4293 GCF_056755115.1 Rhizobium sp. SVR5-2C
CCCATGAAGCCATCGGCGGGACGGCCCCCAGCGAAGGCGATAACTGCGGGGATCGACTGGATCCCGAGTTGGCCGGCGATCGACGGATGGTCGTCGATATTCATCTTCACGAGCTTCACGCGGCCCTGAGCTTCGTTGACCACCTTTTCCAGCACCGGCGTCAACTGCTTGCACGGGCCACACCAGGGCGCCCAGAAATCGACAAGCACGGGCTGATTGCGCGATTCCTCGATGACGTCCTTCGCAAAGTTGGCGGTCGTCGTGTCCTTGATGAGGTCTCCGGCTGCCGCAGGCTGCGGCGCCGCCGAGCCAAAGCTCGCCTTTGCCGACATCTGTGCGCCGAAGGAATTTGCGTAAGGATTGTCGCTACCGCTCATTGTTGTCTCCCGCCATGCCGGTCTCCCGGCTCTTTTCTAGCGTTAAAATCGTATCTCAAGCTGTCACTTTCAAGACAAGCGGCTTATGCCCGGTCGCTTCCATGAATCGAATAAGATCGGCGCTCGCGATCGACGTGGTCGCATCGTTGGACAACGGATGGCAATTGATGATCTCGTCTTTCATCAAGTCGGCATCGAGCACAAACGTCACATTGTTGCCGGTGTCGTTGATGGCGCCGAAGGCAGTGACCGCCCCGGGGACGACGCCGAGGTATTCCATCAGCTTCTCCGGCTTGCCGAACGAAATCTTGCTTGCGGCACCGATCAGCGTATGCACCGTCTTGAGATCGACGACGGCGTGTTCCTCGACCGTCAAAAGGTAGAACTGATCCTTCTTGTCTTTCACGAAAAGGTTCTTTGTGTGGCCGCCCGGCATCGCGTCGTGCAGCGATACCGATTCAGCCACGGTGAAGACCGGCGCATGATCCTGCGTGCTATGCGTGATGCCGAGGCCATCGAGAAAGGCAAAAAGATCGTCTCTGTTTTTCGGCTGGGCTTCGGTCATCGCGGCATCCGTCTTGCACTGGAAGAAAGAGGTTAGGCGCCCTGATTAAGTCGGCGCAGCATGTTTTGCAATGTTCACCCTAGGTGCTTTTCCTTGGAAATACGGCGTTTTAGGAAGCCGCTCCCGAAGCCTTCGAATTTTTCTTGGCCTTTCCGTCATTTCCCTGTTGCATTTGAAAATCGGTTAGGCCATATAGCGCCCGTCGCCGCAAGGCGGCAGCCCACGGTCCACCAACTACCCCGGACCGGTGCGGATTGAGCGGGTGTAGCTCAGGGGTAGAGCACAACCTTGCCAAGGTTGGGGTCGAGGGTTCAAATCCCTTCGCCCGCTCCAGTTTCTCTCGAAATAAGAAGCACCGGCACATGCGATCATGCGCGCGATGCTGTCTTCTTCAGCTCTCCAGCATTTTTTCCGTCGACCTCGCAGGTGTTGTATCCTGGGCGTTTACCGGTGCCCGAGCGCAGCCTTTTTGTCGCGCCGTCTGAAAACCAATTGATTTGTGCGCAACGCATCGCCATGTTGAGGCGGGGCGCAACAGTTGGTTTGATGTATGCTGCAACGAATTGGTGAGACGGACGCGGCCCTGATTGACAGGCTGCAAAGATCCGCATTCGAGTATTTTCTGAAACATTCCAACACTGAAAACGGCCTGGTGGCGGATACATCCATAGCTGGAGTTCCAGCCAGCATCGCCGCCGTCGGCTTTGCACTTTCAAGCTATCCGGTTGCCGTCGAACGCGGATGGATGCGGCGGGCCGAGGCCGCAGACAGGACGCTTGCGACACTCCGCTTCTTTGCCGAAAGCCGTCAGGGGCGCGAACGCCACGCGACGGGGTATCGCGGCTTCTATTATCATTTTCTGCACATGGACACCGGCCATCGTGCATGGAACAGCGAGCTCTCGACGATCGACACCACCCTGCTCGTCGCCGGTATGTTGACGGCTGCCGCCTATTTCGATGGTGCCGGCGAGGCCGAGACAGAAATCCGCGAGCTTGCGAAGCTCATCTACGAGCGGATCGATTGGCACTGGGCACTGAACAAGGGGCAGGCCGTATCCATGGGCTGGAAGCCCGGCAGCGGCTTTCTGCGCTGGCGCTACCAGGGCTATGACGAGGCGATCCTGCTCTATACGCTGGCGCTTGCTTCGCCGACGCATCCGATTCCACAGTCGAGCTACGATGCGTTCGTCTCGAGCTATTCGTGGATGCTCTTCGGCAAGCAGCCGTATCTTTACGCCGGACCGCTCTTCATTCACCTCTTTTCGCATGCCTGGATCGATTTCCGCGGAATTCAGGACAAGGAGATGGCCGCGCACAACTGGGATTATTTCCGCAACACGCAGGTCTCGATCGCTGTGCAGCGTGACTATGCCGAGCGCAATCCCGGTCATTTCGTCGGCTATAACAAGGATATCTGGGGGTTTTCCGCTTCCGATGGTCCACCGCCCACACGGCGGATGCGCGGCGGCCGCCATCCAAAGGTCCTCGGCTACGCTGCGCGCGGAGCACCGCTTGGCCCGGACGACGGCACGATCGCGCCCTGGGCGGCGCTCGCGTCGCTACCTTACGACCGGCAGGCTGCTCTCGATGGCCTGGAGGCACTGCTTGCGACCTACCCCAGCCTGCTTTACGAGGGCCGCTTCCCCGGCGGCTTCAACCCCACGGTCAAGACGGCGCGGCCGGAGGGCTGGGTGGACGATCGCTGCGTCGGCATCGATCAGGGATTGCTGGTGATGACGATCGAAAACGACCGGTCGGATTTCATCTGGAACCTGATGCGGCAATCGCCGATCATCCGTCGCGGCCTGGAGCGCGCCGGTTTCACAGGCGGCTGGCTGGAGCAAGAGGAAGCGCCAAGCGTCTCGCGAAAGACGGCTTAACGGCCGGCGAAGACATGCGCCTTTCCAGCGATATCGAGGCGAACGCGATCGCCGCGCGCAGGCAGGGCGACGCTCGACGTCTTGATGACGATCGGCGGCAGAGCCACACCTTCAAGCGACACTGCGACCGTGCAGGTCGCGCCTCCGAACTCTACCTCAACGACGCGGCCGCCATGAACCGGTTCGCTTTCGTCGCGAACGACGCGGATCTGCTCCGGCCGCAACATGATTTCAGCCTTGCCCTGATGCTGCCCCTCGACGGCTACGCGGCCGAGCGCGCAATCGGCAATGCCATTGCGAATGATCGCCGGCAGCATGACGGCATCGCCGAGGAATAGCGCGGTCTCGCGGTCCTTCGGGTGCAGATAGAGCGATTGGGGCGTGCCTGCCTGGACGAGCTTGCCTTCCCGCAGCACCGCGACCTGATCCGCGAAGGAAAGCGCCTCCGCCTGGTCATGGGTTACGAGAATCGTCGTGATGCCCGCCGCCTGCAGCACGCGGGCAACCGCCTTGCGCATATTCTCGCGAAGGCCGGTGTCGAGTGCTGAAAAAGGCTCGTCGAGCAGCATGAGGCGCGGCTTGCGGCCGAGCGCCCTCGCCAACGCCACGCGCTGCTGCTGACCGCCGGAGAGCTGATGAGGGCGGCGCGTCAGCATGTTGCGGTCGAGCTCGACCATATCCAGCAATTCGATGATCCGCTTTTCGCGATCGGGGGCGCCGCGCTCGAAGCCGAAGCCGATGTTGTCGGCAACGCTCAGGTGCGGGAAAAGCGAACCGTCCTGCGAAACGATGCCGATGCCGCGCTTATGGGCGGGAACCGCTGCCGAACCTTCGGCGAGCGCCTGGCCATCCAGAACGATCCGGCCTTCATCCGGCCACTCGAAGCCGGCAATGAGGCGGAGCAGCGTTGTCTTGCCGGAGCCCGAGGGACCGACGACCGCAGTGCGGCTGCCGGCCGCAACCTCCAGCGTTACGTTGCTCAGGGCTTTCACCGGACCATAGCGCTTGCTGGCGGACTGGATCGTAAGCAGGGTCATTGGCCGGCGGTCCGTTTCGATTGGACATAGAGAAGAAGCGTCAACGGCAGCGACAACACGATCATCATCACCGCATAGGGAGCGGCCGACACATAGTCGATTTCGCTGGTAAGAGACCAGAATTTCGTGGCCAGCGTCTCGACCCCGTTCGGCGACAGCATCAGCGTTGCCGTCAATTCGTTGGTGATGCCGAGGGCCGATAGCGCAACGCTCGCAGCAAAGCCGGGTGCGGCAAGCCGCATGGTAATCTGGCGCACGGCCTGCGCTGGGGTCCGTCCAAGGCCCATCGCCGCCCGCTCCAGCTCCACCGGCGCCTGTGCGATGCTGGCGCGAAGACCGACCATGGCGCGCGGCAGGAAGAGCAGGACATAAGCAACGAGGAGCGTCGCAAAGGTCTGGTAGAGCGGCAACGCCACCCGCACGGTGATGGTG
>NZ_JBNDHT010000255.1:0-3930 GCF_056755115.1 Rhizobium sp. SVR5-2C
CTCCCTCTGCTCGTCCATGGAAAGCCGATCACAGATTAGGACGGCGAGGACAACGTGGGGACGGAACATCGGTTACGGATCGTCTCGGACGCGCCGGCCTGAATTTAACATTGGTAGTTCCTCCCAAACAGGCACACGGTATCAGAAGTAGGACATTAGAGGCATCTAAAACATAGGCAAGTTCGCCGTCCGTTAGCCTATCGACGAATCAGCCGATGAAGCCGAATAGCCACGCGATAAGCAGCGCCAATACCGCTCCCAGCAGTATCACTATCCATGCGCTGAGGCGCCGTTTCGGTGGCTTGCCGGAGTATCGGTCGGATCACTCATCGCCGACTCCCGAAGTCGTCGGGGAAACGGTGACCGCGGTACCAGGACGATGGGTCAATTATCGCTGGCGTTTAACAGGAGGGCTGCCGCGCGGCCATATCGATAACCAATCGGCACCAGCGAACGTTCCAGTCCGCCACCGTACGGATAAAAAGAAGCCCGCCGAAGTCGGGCAATCCGACGAAGAAAGGACCGCGCGGCCTTCCGAGGGCGCGGAAGCGACTGAGCAGTTACGCTGCCACGCGATCCCAGCGAGCTGAACGATCAGACGCCGCTAATGTTCCGGTTCGGTGGCGTAAGAAAAAGAGTCCTTGAACTGTTGACCTGCTTGATTTTGTGGAAGCTGCTGCTCGATGAGGTCTTGCGCCAGGGCGGTAATGCCACCATCGTCAGCGGGGTCGGTCTCCAGCAACTCCAATGGTCCAGAGGATCCCGCAGCCTTCCAAGGGCAAGGAAGGGGCAAACAGTACCCCGCGCCACACGATCTCAAATAGGTACTTTCGACCGGCGATGTTCCGTCGAGGGGTGGGCCTCAGATCAACGCGTCGAGCAGCGCCGCCAATATACCGATGACGAGGGCAAGAAGGGCTTTCCTGGTTGCCCTTAATCTTTGCCCCGGGATGGGTCGAGTCTGCGACTCTGATCAGCCAGAGCATCGGTTAACACCGCAGCAGGGAAATTGGACTGAAGCTCGAAGCTCAACGGAACTTTGGTCCGTAGGCAGCTGAATTGCGGTAGCGGCGTATGATAGGCAAGCCCAGGTGTTGGAACACGCTTTGGTTTTGGCAGTCGGCACAGGCGCTTATGGCGTCAACAACTACTTTCGGTCGACAAAGGTCAGTTCTTTCTTGCCGGAGAAAAACCCAGACAGCCTCGCGTCTCTTAACGATCCAACGCTTTCTAAACACGACCGCGAATATCTTGTCGCTTCAGCTGGCCCCCCCACATACAGCGAGCCTGAACTCGCCAGAGATGAAGACGAGATAAATGGTCGGGAGGAGATAAAGGCTCGGCTCCGAGCCGGTATCGCCGAGCCTGATGAGGCCTTCAAAGCAAAGGCGGCGCTGGTCACGCCCTGGTCTTGGCCTGAGGAGCAAAAACTTGACGCCGCCCGCAAATTTGAAGCCACTGGTAACCTCGACGAAATGGTGGAGTCCCGTCTGCAGTCTCAGAGGCCGCGAACCAAGCGCGAGATGATCGAAACCTACTCCAGCGACCTTCCAATTATACAAATAAAGAAACTCCCACTCAGCGCGGCTCAACCCATGACACCGGAGCTAAAAGCTGAGATCGCCGCAAGGGAAGCGGCGGCCGCCCAGCGCAAGGTTGACTACGATGCTGAAACGGCAGCCAATCCCGATTTCTATAATCCTAAGTCTGAAAGCAATCAGATGGTTCGTACAGATGTTGCGCAACTGGATGCGGCGGGCGTGCAAATCGAGATGAGCATCGTCACCAAATTGATTGAAAGTGGTGAAGCCGAAACGCGCGAGTTTCACGCGGGCAATGGCGAGCAGGCAACCACCTCTATTCACCAGTACCTTTACTGGCTGCAGCAACGAGCGCAAGAGCTCGACAGTGACGGCACCTATTCGCCCGAGATGTTTAGGTAGTTGACATTTTACGCCGCGTAATCCGAGGCGCGTTAACCTTCCTACTTGGGGCAAGGTCAACTGCGGTATTATCCTGACGATCATCGGAATTTTGCGGCCCGTTGCCAACTGGTCTGAACAAAATCCATTGCCCACGCATGGTTGGAAAGGTCGGTCCCCTGCAATCGGTCCGCTGCCTGCCCTTCTTAGGCCAGGTGCGGGTCAATCTTTCTCCAAAGGCGAGCACGAACCGCCACGAAGCGGCCGTCCGACGCCCCGAGGAACAGCTCGCGCTTGGTCACGAGCCCCTTCATCTATCGCTGGGTCGACTTTTCGCAACCGAAAGAAATACCTCCGATCATCTCCCTCGACGACCATCATCCCGGCGACTTCGCTGGGGTCGACGCGCCTGAAAAAGTCGGTGATCAGCTGGCGGTCGTAGACCATCGCGGCGGTTTCCGCGCCGTCGATCATTCGAAGGGCGAGCGTCGCCGTGGTGCCGCGGGCGCGGAAGATCTTCTGAAGGTACGAGAACCAATTCCGGGCGACGAAGGTCCGGCCGAAGGAGGCCAAGCGGATCACTGTCGCGATGGGGAAGAAGGACGGTTCGATCGGAACCAGCCGGCCCGGCCGCCACTGGAAGAGCAGGGCGTCTGCCTTCAAGTCGGGGTGGAACCGCTTGCCGAACCATTGAAGGTTCTCCAGCACGCCGTCGAGCGGGTGATCAGCCGCGATCCCTTCGCCGCGCCAGAGGCCCACCATCTCTTCCGGGAGCACGGGATCGAGCGTCTGAAACCACTTGCGTCTGGCCTTCTGCAGATCTGAAATCATTCCGTACCTCCGGTCCGGTAATGAGGACAGATCACGAGAGTTCCGGAACGATGATAACGAAGAAGGCCAGAGTTCGCTCCGGCCTTCTGGGCGATGTCCTGCAAGACGATCAGCCGACCTTCGACTTCAGCATGTCGAGATGGTCGAGGTGTTCCTTTATCTGACCGCGGGCGAGCTTGGTGACGCCGAGGTGCTCACGGTTCTGTCCGATCGTCAGGTAGTCCTCCTGGATCGTCAGCCTTGTGGTCGTCCAGCTGGGCGTCACGTATGCCTTGTCGAAGTCCTTGCCGGGCGCTGCCTTCAGCTTGTCGAGCGACGACTTGCCTCCGGCGTCGAGCATGGCTCCCACCTCGGATTCGGTCGGCGGCTTCCCGATCGGTCCGGCAATGAAGGTCAGGATATCCTACAATCAAACGAGGATAGCCAGCCGGCTAACTTCAGCTTCTTCAACGTGAGCCCCAAATGGTCGATCGACTGGCCGAGCTATGTCATCGACGATCCGACCAATCCCGGTGCGAATGTCTCTCGCTACCGGGGCGGGTTCTTTGGGAGTATCGACAATCGCGGGCACGAACATGGGAGCGGTTTCGACTGCATCGCGCTCGCGTTTCCGGAAAAGCCGCCGCCAGGTGAACAACTGCTGCGGCGAAATCCCTTGTCATCGCGCAACAGCGCAAACCGTGGTCTCGGCCACATAACTCTCCGCGACAATCCGTGCCTTCTCTTCATCGCTCCAGTCGCGACGACGCCCGGTTCCCGTGAAGACCTCGAACCGCCGCATCGGCTCTTCTTCCCTCGTTTTAAGCGTAAGCTCTGAAATCGTCATATGTCTAAGCCCTCGGTGGGCCTGCAACATCAACGATCAGAATGTGATCCGGTAGGTGGGGTCAAAACACCGCATACAATCGGTCCAATCCTCAAGAGGTAGCAATGTTCCGGTTCGGAGCAAAAAGAAGGCCCTGCTGCTAAGGAGGGGACAGGGCCAGGTCGCCAGCATTGCCGGCTGGACGCGCGGCTGGCAGGGCGTGCCATACCGCGCGATCCACTGGGTTAACCCGAATCGTATCGATGATGTTCCATTGCGCCGGAAACTGATCGAAAGGACCGCGCGGCCTTCCAAGGGCAAGGAAGGGGCAAAACATTAAGCCTCGCCACGCGATCCCAAACGTTAAAACGA
>NZ_JBNDHT010000256.1:0-3786 GCF_056755115.1 Rhizobium sp. SVR5-2C
ACCGTTGGCGGTACCGCCCTTCTCGGTCGCATCCCCCGCATCGGCAACCGCCGTCGGCGTCGTGTTGCCTGAGGTCGACGGGTTGAACATGACGTCGACCCAGTAGTTCTCCGCCTGAAAGGTGCTGTTCGGAAACTGGCTCGTGCTACCATAGCGGTAGACGCCGTTGCCGCTGGCTGGCGCCGTCAACGGACCGCTCGTGACATCTGCGGTGAAGTAGTTGGAAGTCGTGGAGTAATGGCCGACATCAGTGTGGTAGGAGGCCGTGTAGGTGGCACCCGGCGTCAGCGTAACGGGGCTGGAGAAGGTCGCGCTCTGCCAGCCGCTGGCGGTCTCGTTGGTGAACGTAAGGGTCGCCAGCCGCGTACCGGTGCTCGACCACAGCGAGCCGGTATGGGTGCCGGTATCTTGGCTGCCCTTGTAGAACCGGATACCACTGACGGTGCCGGCCGCCGACGTCTGGAATCTGACCCCGAGCTCGATGGCGGACGTATCGTTGGTGTTTACGACGGCAGGTGTCGCTGACCCGAGCAGCGAGATAAAGCTCGGCGTGGTTACGGTGACCGTTCGTCCTGCCGATGGTGATTCCAAATTGATGCTATCGTCGACGGCACGAGAGCGAATTGTATAGGTGCCAGCAAGCTGCGGCGTCCACGTGTACGTCCAGTTCTCATCACCTGTCGCCGGATGCCAGCTCGCACCATTGTCCGTCGAAACCTCTACGCCAGCGATCACACCGCCGACATCCGAGGAAGTGCCCGTAATCGTCACCGTGTTCCCAGCGGCGACATTTGCGGGCACCGTGATCGTCGAGGTTGGGGCGGTATGGTCAGTCGAAGCGGTCGCGGCGACGAGCCCGGATTGCAGCGTTCCAGGCTGGATACCCATGTCGGCAAGCAGATTGACCATTGCCTGCCGCACGCGGGGATCGGTCGGTGTCACCTGGAGGTCGTGGTTGTCGCTCAGACCCCAGGCCCAATAGACCGTTCCAGCGCCGAAGACGAGCGCTCCGCTGGGCGCCCGATAAAGCGTCAGATTGTGGGTTGAGACGCCGTTGCCTGTCGTGTTTCCGTAGTCGAGCAGGTAAGTGCTCACCGGAAGTGTCGTTGACGACAGCTTCACGAGGCCAGCCGGATCGAAGCCATTGTCCGTCGCTTCGTCCCACTCATAACCGAGATAGTTTCTGGTGAGTGTTGCCGTCTGGCCGGGCTGAAGATTGGCAACGCTCGTATCGCGCCAAAAGCGCAAGTTGGCGTCATCGTAGGGAACCGTGATCGCCTGAAGATTACCGCCGACATCGTCGACCTTAAACAACTGGCCGGTCAGTGAGTTTTCCGGGTTTCCGCCACCGACGGCGGGTGGGCTGAGGCGCGGATCGCGGAAGGTGCCTGTCCATTCGTTGGAGGGGTCAATGCTGCTGCCGGGCGACCATGTCTCCTTGTAGGAGATAAGGGTGCGATAGGGCGTGACGTCGCTACTGTAGCTGTTGCCCCAACGAGTGCGCCAGTAAACCTCGTTACCGCTCCAGAACTGCAGGTTAACGCCCGCGTCGCGTGCAGCTTCGACATTGGCCCGCTGCTGTCCGGACCAATATTCGTCGTGCCCAGCATCAAGATACATCTTATGATTGAGCAATAAACTGCCATAACGGTCGACGTCGACGCCCGACATGTACGAAACATCATAGCCGTTCTGTTCCAGCCAGTAGATGCCTGCGTACTCGGCACCGAACAGATAGTCTTGGGGACCGGCAAAGGTGCCGACCCCGCCGCGGGTCGCAATCGGTCTATTGTAGCTGACTGCATAGGCGCGACCAGAACCCTGCCCCGTCGCCGGGCCATTGCCGCCATAAAAGTTTGCACCACCCCAGCCGTTATACGCCTGCCAGGTCTCGTCTGCGGTCTGGAAGACGACGTCGCTATGGCTGTCGTCGTCGCGCACGATGAACGGGATATGGTTCTCGCCGAACGTGCCATCCTGACGCACGAGCTTGGCAATATAGACGCCTGAGACGGCGTCCTCTGGTACGGTCCACGACGCCGAGACTGCCCAGTTGCCGGCATCCACCGTTCCGGTCGAGGCATTGCGCAACGGATTGGGCTGTGTCTGCAATCCGGTGTGCTGCAGGGTGGTAACCTTGCGCGCGCCCATGCCGCCATAATAGCCGAGCCGGTAAATATCGATTCGATAGTTGGTGGAATTCGTATTGATCTTGAAGCTAATCGCCTTGCCGTTGTCGACGCTAATGTCGGTCGCGAACCCCTCGATGTTGGAGCTACCGGCACCGTCGATACCCCATTCGCTTTCAGGATTGCCCTGCTTCTGGTTTTCCGCCACGATCGGGTTGATGGCCGCGGCCGCCAGATTCTGCGTCACCTTCCCCTGCGTGCCCAACGGTCCGGTAACCGAACCGGAAAGGATGCCGATACCTTTGGAGGTAGCGGTTCCCGTTCCAGTCTCGCCGCCGCCTGGCAATGACCCATTCCGGGCCGCTGATTCTGTCCACCTTGCGGTTCCGTTCCAGCCGGAGAAAGTGGACACGTCACGATCCAGAAGCGGGTCGCTGATCGAGGCGCCGGTTGTCCCCTTGACTGTCGGCACATAGTCCGGTCCCTCGGTCAGCCTGGTCCCCGGCAATTGACCGTCCCGTTGAAGCATGCCGTTGCCCTGGGCCCAATCAAGAATTCGCGTGGGAGAGGTAAAGTAGCCGCACCCGCAGACTCCAAAGGGCATGCCAAACGCCAAAAATGAATGAGATCCAGCAACGTGCGCAGTCGCCTGCGCTGACGGAGTCGACTCGAGGATTACGACGTTACCCGAAGCAGCAGGCTCGCCCGTCACAGTGGCCGAACCTCGCCCTGACGCTGTCGGAGCGGGGCTTTGCGGTAGAAACGGAGACAAAGGATCGTCGCCTATAGGACCAATTCCAGCGTGGGCACCATGAAATGACGATGCAGTCCCGTATGGAGACCCATTCGCGTCCCGTCTGAAAGGTGCATAACCCGGCACACCGGCGAGAGCCGCGGCAGAATCATCGCTTTGAATTCCCCTCGTTGCGAACGGGTCGGTCAACGACGGCAGTGCGTGGTCGATATTGACCTGACCGTCCGCGTCGGAAGCTACTTCGTCTCCTTGGCCACTGTCGTGATCATGGAGCGTAGAATCGTTGACGAGACTGTCAACCGAGGCGCCATGCCTGTTCCCATCCGCAGTTTGCACGAATGAAGCAAGTTGAGAAGCATTCTCGCTCCCGTAGGTAGTCTTGCGCGTCCTCACCTTTCCGCTGGCGGCCACCCACCGTGGAGCCAACAAATCCACTCGTGTTGACCGGGAACCCCACCGGCGAGCATTGCGATACATGGCATGCCCCTCTCGCAAAATTGCCACGATCAATATGAGGATCGTTCAATGCTTGGATCCCGGAATTATAGTCGAAAAAGAAGAGAACATATTCTACGCATTTCGATCTAACGGCGATCATCCTTTTAGCGAATGAGCTTTTCCGTAGAGCACGACTTCCCTTTCGCGGGACACCAAGTGGCACAATCGAAGGATCCGCTTGTAGGTTTGGTTGCGGGGGCAGGATCTGCTGTCTTCTGCCCGTTTTGTCGGCTTTGCCTTGTTGCGGCCCTTGACGCGCCGTTGACCGCGCCCTGGAACGCAAAAACCCACCTAACCGGCGGGCTTTTTGCGGATATGATCGTTGTGGTTGGTTGCGGGGGCAGGATTTGAACCTGCGGCCTTCAGGTTATGAGCCTGACGAGCTACCGGGCTGCTCCACCCCGC
>NZ_JBNDHT010000257.1:0-3577 GCF_056755115.1 Rhizobium sp. SVR5-2C
GCAGGCGTCAGCTGGTTGTCTACCGCGCCTTCTTCGAGCCGGGAGTGTTCGGCTGGCCCGACCGCGCCTGCCGGGGCTGCTCCATGGTGGCCGACCAGGTCGCCCACGTCGCCCATCTGAACGCCCGTGACACCACGCTTGTTTTCGTCTCGCGTGCGCCCCAGGCGGACATCGCGCGGCTGAAGGCGCGCATGGGCTGGGAGATGCCGTGGTACACCATTACGGATAGCTTCGACGCCGACTTCGGCGTGGACGAGTGGCATGGCACGAACGTGTTTTACCGCGACGGCGACCGCGTGTTCCGCACCTACTTCATCAACAACCGCGGCGACGAGCAGATGGGCGGTACCTGGAACTATCTCGACATCACGCCGCTCGGCCGACAAGAGGTCTGGGAGGACTCGCCAGAAGGCTATCCTCAAACCCCGACCTACAAGTGGTGGAACTGGCACGACAGCTACGTCGAGGGTGCCGCTCCCGACAAGAAGTGGGTCGAGGTGTCGGACGCCGGAGAGGCGGCGTTCCGGGACCAACACGGGAGCACGAACCGATGAGCCGGGCCTGTGCGGGTGGATCTGATGGGCGGGGAGGGCCGATCTAGGCGGCGGCGATCGTCTGTGGCAGACTGTATCGGGTACTAAGCACTACGGGCGACTGCCACTGTCGCCGAGACCGTGTTTAAATCCACCGCGCGGATGCGATACTCGACTGAAGGAACCAGATCGATGACGCGTTACATGCGAATTCTGGCTGCGTTCCTGGCACTGCCACTCATCAGTGCCGGGCCGGCGGACGACGGACGCTGGTATGCCGGGGATTATTCCTTCTCCGACGAGCTTGGCGGCTTTCGCATCCTGTCCGTTACGGGCTCAGGGACGAAAGCCGATCCGATAGAAATCAACGAGGAGCTCATCTCGGCCACGCCCGTCACACTGGTGATCAGGGCAGCAAAGCCACTTAAAAATCACGGGTTTCCTGAGGGCAACTTCCATCTGCGGGTCGTCGCCGTGAACGACAGCGGATTGGCCTGGATCGGGTTCGAGTTCGAACTTCAAGAGATCCGCGGCAAACCAAGCGACTTCTATGACGGTCTGTCATTCGATCAGACGAGCCGAAATCCGGACGTCATCTCGTCGAACCGGTTTGCCCGTTTCGAGAGCCACTTCGAGAGTTTCGATCGGCTGAGCTTCTCCAACGGCCACGTCGATCCCGTCGACCGGGGGGCGTTTGGCTTTTTTATTACTGACGTCACGCCGGTTCCCGAGTTCTACCTGGTGCAGGACCCGCAAATACCTTCCTCGTGAGGTGCCGTCGCTCCATGTCAATCAGTTCGGGCCTGTCGCTCCAAGACTTCGCGTCAGCTCGATGCTGTAACCGTTTTCTGCGCGCTACTGCGGGATGGCGCACAGTCCGACGGCGCCTTCATTGAAAACCATAGGGATACCGGAAGGGCTGCCGTCGGGGCATTGGATCTTCGCGCCGACGACGCCGTCCCACCCTTTGGTAATGATCTCCGTTGCCTTTTCCTGCTGCTCGAGGGTCGGGAAGAGCGAATCGGCCTCGGTACCAGAACCCCGGAACTGCGCGAGCGTTCCCCCCGAACCGGCCGGCACCTTCCCGCTGCGCATCAGGTCCGCTATGCGGATCGGATGGCAGTGGCCGTTCAGGAAGGCGAGCTGGGCCTCGTCCGAATATAGGTATTCGATCCACAGTCGGGCGGCGTTCGGATGCGGAGCGAACGCGCTGATCGCCTGGGCATAGACGCCGGCGACGACGCCGGTCTTCGGCCTGACGATCTCGATCCTGGTCTTGCCCCTTAGTCGTTCGCGGTCGCCGAGCGCAAGGTAGTCCCAGCGAATGAGGATGGGCGTCCGCCCGTCGACGAGCGAATCGGAATTGCCGACGATGGGAACGAAGTTGCCCTTGCGGTTGATGTCCGCGAAGAACTTCAGGCCCTGATCGGCCGCATAATCGACACCGCCGTTGGCGGCCGATAGGCCGGCGGCGAAGACGCTCTGGATCGCTTGATTTGATGCAAGATCACCGGCGAGGGCGACCGCATTTCGGTAATCTCTCGAGGCGAGGTCTGCCCAATCCGCCGGCATCTTCGTGACGATATCCGCGTTCACTTCGAAGGCGATCGTCCCGTAGTAACCGCCGTACCAATATCCGTCCGCATCCTTGGCGGCGTCCGGAATGGCGGCCCACCTTGCCACCTTGTGAGGCTGCAGGAGGCCGTCCCTTTTCGCCGATGAGGCGAAAGACAGGCCGACGTCGATCACATCCGGCGTTTGCGGGTCGGTTGCGTTCCGCGCCTTCCTGATCGTGTCAATCACCTTGGCCGATCCCGCGTCCGGCAAAAGTTCGTTGATCGTCAGGCCGTATTTCGCCTTGAAGCCGTCGATGATGCCGCCGTATCCACACCAGTCGCGCGGCAGGGCGATAACCGTGAGTTTGGCCTCGGCCTTGGCGGCGGCCACCAGCTCGTCCATCGGACCGGCGGCGGTCATTCCGGTGAATGTCAGCAAGGCCAGCGCCGCCGACGGCCTGACCAGGCAGTTCGCTCTCCATCCCATTTTCATGGCCGTCCCCTCCATAACTGATGGCCAACGGTTGACGGGATTATAGCAGCTAGCGAGACCCTGGAAAATCGCTATCGGGGCAGCACTTTGTTGACCTGCCCGCCGGTGGGCAATGCCCCGCCGCCCGATGCGGGCAGCGGGGCGCGGGAAGCAGGGATCAACGGAGAAAATCGCGGATCTCGGCGGCAATCTCGGCCGCATGGGTTTCGAGCGCGAAGTGGCCGGTGTCGAAGAATTTCACGACGGCATCGGGAATATCGCGGCGGAAGGCCTCTGCGCCCGGCGGCAGGAAGAAGGGATCGTTCTTGCCCCAGACCGCTAGGACACGCGGCTTATGGGTGCGGAAATAGGTCTGGAACGCCGGGTAGAGCGCGACATTGCTCTTGTAGTCACCGAAGAGATCGAGCTGAACCTCTTCCGCGTCCGGTCGCGCCAGATAGAAATTATCGAGCGAATATCCGTCCGGCGAGACCTTGGCGACATTGGAGACGCCGTGCGTATACTGCCACACCGTCGCTTCCGGCTTGAGCAAGGCCCTCAGTGCATTGCGGTTTTCCTCCGAGGCATCGCGCCAATAGGCCTGGATCGGGTTCCAGCCTTCGCTCAGCCCTTCCTCATAGGCGTTGCCGTTCTGGGAGATAATCGCCGTGATGCGCTCCGGATGCTTCACCGCCAGCCGGAATCCGGTCGGCGCGCCGTAATCGAAGACATAGACGGCGTACCGGTCGAAACCGACGATCTCGGTGAAACGGTCGATCGTCTCGGCGATGCTGTCGAAGCTGTTGCCGCGCGCCGGCTTATCGGACTGGCCAAAGCCCGGAAGGTCAGGAGCAATAATGTGATAGCGATCGGCAAGCAGCGGGATCAGTTCGCGGAACATATGGCTGGAGCTCGGAAAGCCGTGCAGCAACAGGAGTTTGGCAGCACCGAGCGAACCGGCCTCGCGATAGAAGACTTTCGTGCCGTCGACAGTGGCGGTGCGGTAACTGATGCTG
>NZ_JBNDHT010000258.1:0-3534 GCF_056755115.1 Rhizobium sp. SVR5-2C
GCCGTAGAACAGCGCGAGGCCCGGAATCGTCATCATCAGGACGAGAACCGTGGAGATCAGCATCCAGGTGTTGTCGCCCTTGTCCATGGTCATGGCAGGGGCAGTTGCAGCGGCGGCCGGAGCGGCCGTCGTTGCTGCGTCCTGTGCGAAGGCGGCGACAGGCGCAAGAAGCGCAGCCGACGCAGTGCCGAACCGCGCAAAGATGGAGGAAAACTTCGAGATTGACATTGGAATAATGCTCCTTGCTCAGCGGTTCTTAGAGCGCTTCTGAATCGGTTTCGCCCGTGCGGATGCGAACGGCATGGTCGATCGAGTAGACGAAAATCTTGCCGTCGCCGATCTGGCCGGTCTTGGCCGACGACGCGATGGCTTCGACCGCCTTGTCGACGAGCTCGGAGGCGACTGCGATTTCGATCTTGAGCTTCGGCAGGAAGCTGACCGCATATTCCGTGCCGCGGTAGATTTCGGTATGTCCCTTTTGGCGCCCGTAGCCCTTCACTTCGGTTACAGTCAGGCCCTGTATGCCGATCGCCGTAAGCGCTTCGCGGACCTCATCGAGCTTGAACGGCTTGATAATGGCCATCACAATTTTCATCTGGTTTTCCCATCCTTCGTTATCCTCGGCCCGGAGCCGACTCTCCTTGCCGCTGACGTTCACGGGCAGCGACCGAAGATAGACATTCAAAGGATGTGCCAGATTCGCGATAGTTTATAAGCTATTGAAATATAATAACTATAATTGAAGGCACGAACAAACCCGCAAATAATGGGCGAGCAGATGAATAAATAATGCGCAATTTTATAAATATGCACATTATTTATTCATTTGCCCTTTTCCGGATCAGTCCTTCCTGCGCCACCGACGCAACCAGAACACCTAATCGCGTAAACAGGCTACCGCGGGTTAAACCGCGGGCGCCGGAAGCGGACGGGCTGTCTTGCGTATAAAGCAGCCAGTCGTCGAGTTTGTCCGGACGGTGAAACCACATCGCATGGTCGAGACTGGCCACCTGGAGGCTCTGGTCAAAGATCGAGGTTCCATGGGCGTAGAGCGAGGTACCGAGTAACGTCATGTCGGAGAGATAGGCAAGCACTGCAGCTTGATAGCGCCGGTCCTCGGGGACCGGCCCCGTCGCGCGCACCCAAACGTCCTGGCGCGGGTCGAGCTTCTTGTCGGAAAAGTAGTGCGTCAGCGAAACAGGCCGGATCTCGATCGGCCGCTCGCGTTCCCAATATTTACGCATGGCCGCCGGCGCATGCGCCAGGTACTGCTCCTTGATCTGCTGCTCGCCGAGCAGCTTTTCCGGCATCGGCACCTCGGGCATTACGATCTGATGGTCGAAACCCGATTCCTCGACCTGGAAGGAACATGAGAGGGCGAAAATTGCCTCGCCGTGCTGGATCGCGACAACCCGGCGCGTGTTGAAGCTCGATCCGTCGCGGATGCGCTCCACCTGATAGATGATCGGCACGGAAGGATCCCCCGGACGCATGAAATAGGCATGCAGCGAGTGAACGAAGCGCTCAGCCTCAATCGTTCGCTGGGCCGCCATCAGCGCCTGACTGATCACCTGGCCGCCGAAAACGCGTTGCCAGCCGACCTGAGGACTGCGGCCGCGAAAGATATCCACCTCGATCGGTTCGAGATCGAGGGTGGCGAGCAGCGTCTCCATGGCGGTCGGCTTTGCCGCGTCTTTCGTCATTTTGTTCGGCTCCCGGCTGTAGGAAGTGAGAAGGCGATGGTCTATATAGATCACGATTGTCATCACAAGGCGCGGGGAAATAGGCGATGCTGGACATGCTGATTGTTGGCGGAGGTTACGTCGGCCTTTCAGCAGCGGTTGCGGTCAAGCAGGCAGCACCCCACCTCACTGTGACCGTCGTTGAGGCAGCACCCGAGCATGTCTGGCAGAAGGATATGCGCGCCTCCGCGATCATTGCCGCGGCGTCAAAGATGCTGGAACTCTTTGGTATCTGGGACGAAATCCTGCCGGATGCCCAGCCGATCACCAAGATGATCGTCACCGATTCCAGGACATCCGACCCGGTTCGTCCGGTTTTTCTCACTTTCGATGGCGAGGTGGAAGACGGCCGGCCCTTTGCGCACATGATCCCGAATGCCGTCATGGTTCGCGCGCTTCGCGGCGTCTGCCAGCGGCTTGGCATCGAAATCCGGCATGGGCTGAGCGCCACGGGACTGGCAACGGAAGAAAATCATATCTCCGTCACGTTGTCCGATGGCAGCACGCTGGAGTCACGCCTGCTCGTCGCCTGCGACGGCGTGCGGTCGAAGCTCCGCGATCTGGCAGGCATAAAAACGGTCAGCTGGGATTATGGCCAGTCCGGCATCGTCGTGACCGTCGAGCACGAGCGGCCACACAATGGCTGCGCCGAAGAACACTTCCTTCCCTCCGGCCCCTTTGCGATCCTGCCGCTCACCAACAACCGTTCTTCGCTCGTCTGGACCGAATTCACCAACGATGCCGACCGGCTTGTCGCCGGCGATGATCTGATCTTCGATGAGGAACTGGAGCGCCGCTTCGGCCACAAGCTTGGCGCGCTGAAGGTCATCGGCGAAAAGCGCGCCTTTCCGCTGGGCCTTACGCTCGCCCGCGCTTTCGTGGCGCCGCGCTTCGCACTCGCAGGCGATGCGGCACACGGCATTCATCCGATTTCCGGCCAGGGCCTTAATCTCGGCTTCAAGGACGTCGCAGCGCTGGCTGAAACGATCGTCGAGGCCGATCGCCTTGGCCTCGATATCGGCTCGATCAACATTCTCGAGCGCTACCAGTCCTGGCGCCGGTTCGACACCTTCCGCATGGGAGTGACGACCGACGTGCTGAACCGGCTGTTCTCGAACGACATAACGCCGGTGCGCGTTGTCCGTGACATCGGCCTCGGCATCGTCGATAGGCTGCCGAATCTCAAGTCCTTCTTCATCGGCCAGGCAGCCGGCACGACGGCGAGAAACAATCCCCGGCTTCTGGCGGGCGAAGCGATCTAAGAATCGCGACCTAGTCGTCCAGCCGCCGGGCCTCTGACACCAACATGATCGGGATGCCGTCGCGGATCGGATAGGCAAGGCGCGCCTTTTCCGAGACAAGCTCATTGTGCTCGCGATCATAACTGAGCCTGCCCTTGGTCAGCGGGCACACCAAAAGCTCAAGCAGTTTGGGATCAACGCGGCTGAGTTTTTCGTCCATGCGCGATGATTACTGCAGAACCGTATCGGAGTCACCGAAAACGCGCGCGAGCACGATTTCCGTAATGGCGATCAGCGTTTCGGCCCTGGTCTTGAGATCCGGAGCCTCGAGCAGCGCCTGTTTCTCCGCCGAGCCGAATGGCGACATCATCGCAAGAGAGTTGACGAGCGTCAGATTGCTGGCGCGCTCGACGCTATCCCAATCGGCTTCCAGCTTGTTGGCATCGAGGTAAGCCCTGAAAGCCGACAGCAAAGCGGCACGATCGACGGCATCCTCCTCATCCCGTGCGGAAAGATCGGAAATGAAGGGAGCGATCCGGAAGCATCTAAAG
>NZ_JBNDHT010000259.1:0-3416 GCF_056755115.1 Rhizobium sp. SVR5-2C
TCGCTATACGGAAAAGTCCATTTCGACGCTGGCAGCACGCGCAAGCCGCGCCTTCCACGAGATGACGCCGATCCGCTATGTCGCCGAAGAGCCTGGCCGCATCTACCGCAAGGTGTCCTATGGCCCTCTGCTTGACCTCTTCTTCGTGGATTTGCGCTCCTATCGAGGACCGAACAGTCACGACGTTGATCCCGCCGTTTCCGACGGTTCGCGTCTGCTGGGAGAGCGTCAGGTGGCATGGCTGAAGCGGGAGCTGGTTCGCTCGACGGCAACCTGGAAGGTGATTGCCTGCGACCTGCCGATCGGGTTGGTGATCTGGGACGACTACGGCCATCGGCGTGGAAGCGAGTCGATCTCGAACGGCGAGAATGGCGCGCCGCTCGGTCGAGAGTTGGAGTTTGCCGATTTGCTGCGGTTCATCCGCGATGCCGGCCTATCCAACATCGTTTGGCTCACAGCCGACGTGCACTACGCCGCGGCCCACTACTACGATCCCGGCAAGGCGAAGTTCAAGGAGTTCCTGCCATTCTGGGAGTTTGTGGCTGGGCCGCTCCATTCGGGAACCTACGGCCCGCAGCAACTGGACATGACGTTTGGGCCGGAGGTGAGATTCATGAAGGCAGCGCCTGGCGGTGCAGAGCAGAATCTTCCGCCATCGGCCGGCATGCAATTCTTCGGCTTGGTCGATATCGATGGGCAGACCGAGCAACTGACGGTACGGCTGATGGACCGGAACGATACCGAGCTGTGGCGGACGGTTATCGACCCGCAATATCTGAGCTAGGCTTGCGCATGGCACCTATCCGTTGCCCCCCTTTCGCAAACGCGAAAAACCCTGTATGAGCGCGCCAAACGTAATTGGCGCATTCTCCCAACGTAGCGCCTTAGCCTCAGAGATCTAAACATATGGCACTTCGCAACATCGCGATCATCGCGCACGTTGACCATGGCAAGACCACCCTGGTGGATGAGCTTCTGAAACAATCCGGTTCGTTCCGCGAGAACCAGCGCGTTGCAGAACGCGTCATGGACTCCAATGACCTGGAAAAGGAACGCGGCATCACCATTCTCGCCAAGGCGACCTCGGTCGAGTGGAAGGGTGTCCGCATCAACATCGTCGACACCCCCGGCCACGCCGATTTCGGTGGCGAAGTTGAGCGTATCCTCTCGATGGTGGACGGCGCGATCGTTCTCGTCGATGCTTCCGAAGGCCCGATGCCGCAGACGAAGTTCGTCGTCGGCAAGGCGCTGAAGGTCGGTCTTCGCCCGATTGTCGCGATCAACAAGATCGACCGTCCGGACGGCCGCCACGAGGAAGTCATCAACGAAGTCTTCGACCTCTTCGCAAACCTCGATGCGACCGACGAGCAGCTTGACTTCCCGATCCTCTACGGTTCGGGCCGCGATGGCTGGATGAACGTCAACCCGGAAGGCCCGAAGGACCAGGGTCTCGCACCACTTCTCGACCTCGTGCTCGAGCATGTTCCGGAGCCGACGGTCCACGAGGGCCCGTTCACGATGATCGGCACGATCCTCGAAGCCAACCCCTTCCTCGGCCGCATCATCACCGGCCGCATCAATTCCGGCTCGATCAAGCCGAACCAGGCCGTCAAGGTTCTGCATGCCGACGGCAAGACCATCGAAACCGGCCGTATCTCCAAGATCCTCGCCTTCCGCGGCATCGAGCGTCAGCCGATCGAAGAAGCGCATCAGGGCGACATCGTCGCGATTGCCGGCCTCTCCAAAGGCACGGTCGCCGATACCTTCTGCGACCCCGCCGTGACTCAGCCGCTGCAGGCGCAGCCAATCGATCCGCCGACCGTCACCATGTCCTTCATCGTCAACGACAGCCCCTATGCAGGCACCGAAGGCGACAAGGTCACGTCACGCGTCATTCGCGACCGCCTGTTCAAGGAAGCGGAAGGCAACGTCGCGCTGAAGATCGAAGAATCCTCCGAGAAGGATTCGTTCTTCGTCTCCGGCCGCGGCGAATTGCAGCTTGCCGTTCTGATCGAAACGATGCGCCGTGAGGGCTTCGAACTGGCCGTGTCGCGTCCGCGCGTCGTCATGCACAAGGATGAAGCGACCGGCGACATGATGGAGCCGATCGAGGAAGTCGTCATCGACGTCGATGAAGAGCATTCCGGCATCGTCGTCCAGAAGATGTCGGAGCGTAAGGCCGAAATGGTCGAGCTGCGTCCGTCCGGCGGCAACCGCATCCGTCTGAAGTTCTTCGCGCCGACACGCGGCCTGATCGGTTACCAGTCGGAACTGCTGACGGACACGCGCGGCACCGCCGTGATGAACCGCCTTTTCCATGACTACCAGCCGTACAAGGGTGAAATCGGCGGCCGCGTCAACGGCGTGCTGCTGTCCAACGACAATGGCGAAGCCGTTGCCTACGCCCTGTTCAACCTGGAAGACCGCGGCCCGATGATCATCGACGCCGGCGAGAAGGTCTATGCGGGCATGATCATCGGCATCCATAGCCGCGACAACGACCTCGAGGTCAACGTGCTGAAGGGCAAGAAGCTGACGAACATCCGCGCCGCCGGCAAGGACGAAGCCGTCAAGCTGACGCCGCCGATCCGCATGACGCTCGACCGCGCGCTCTCCTGGATACAGGACGACGAATTGGTCGAAGTGACGCCGAAATCGATCCGTCTGCGCAAGATGTACCTGGACCCGAACGAGCGCAAGCGTTTCGAAAAGGCCAAGTACGCTTAAGCAACTGAAGTCTTTCAGCCTTTAATGACCCCGGCCATCGCGCCGGGGTTTTTTATTTGTGCGCTTCACCGAATCTTGCTTGTCGCAATAGTTAAAAAAGCGTTAAATTTTGCTCCATCGTCCACATGTTAAGTCTGTGGGCAACCGGCCGAAACGCATGATCGCGTATGGTTAATTGCCCGCTGGAAGACCAGAGTAAGCGTTATGAAGACGTTGTCGATCGATGTCCGGCGGGCAGAACCGCACGATGCGCGCGCCATATCAGAGGTGCATCGCCTCGCCTGGCAGCATACCTATGCCGGGATCATTCCGCATCGCGCGTTGACACAGATGATCGAACGCCGCGGCGAGAACTGGTGGCGCAAGGCGACGCGTGGACCGGCAACACTGCTTGTTCTCGACGTTGCTGGCACGGTCGCCGGCTATGCCACGCTCGGCCTTAACCGGGCGCGCGCATTGCCGCAGGAAGGCGAGATCTACGAACTCTATCTTCGTCCGGAGTATCAGGGGATTGGTCTTGGCCGAATGTTGTTCGGCGAGGCACGGCGGCTTCTGAAATCGCTCGGCTGCAAAGGTCTCGTCGTCTGGTGCCTGGAGGAAAACGAGAATGCCAGCCAGTTCTATCGCGGCCATGGCGGTATCGACTTCTGTGAAGGCATCGAAAACTTCGATCACAGGCAGCTGAAGAA
>NZ_JBNDHT010000260.1:0-3407 GCF_056755115.1 Rhizobium sp. SVR5-2C
TCTTCATGATCAGCGAATATGCCATCGTATTGCTGGTGTCGGTCCTCGTGGTGATCCTGTTCTTCGGCGGCTGGAACGGCGCATTGATCCCCCTGCCACCACTCCTCTGGTTCGCGCTCAAGGTCGCGTTCTTCGTTTATTTGTTCATGTGGTTTCGCTTCACCTTCCCGCGCTATCGCTACGACCAGCTGATGGCGATCGGATGGAAAGTCTTGCTTCCTTTGTCGATGGCGAACATAATCATCACTGGTCTTGTTTTCTTTTAGGGGCCGCATTGGCTCCGTAGTGGGGCGGCAATGTCGCACGCGCGGGACAGTATTGGAACATGGATCGGCTGGGCGTTCTTCGCCGATCTGGCGAGCGGTTTGGCTTTGACCTTCGGCTACATGTTCTCCAGGCCCGTGACCATGCAATATCCGGACAAGGAAAAGTGGTTGCCCTACTCGCGTTACCGCGGGCATCACTTCCTGAAGCGCGACGAAGAAGGCGAGATCAAATGCGTGGCCTGCGAACTCTGCGCGCGGATTTGTCCCTGCGACTGCATCGAAGTCGTCCCCTACGAGGACGAGAACGGCAAACGTCACCCGATCAAGTTCGAGATCGACACGGCGCGGTGCCTGTTCTGCGGGCTGTGCGAGGACGCCTGCCCGGCGGACGCGATCGCGCTTGGCCAGCAGTACGAGTTCTCGAGTTTCTCCTCGCAGGACCTGGTGATCGGGCGTGACGATCTTCTCGACAAACCGGGCAAGGCGACGACCGGGGGAGGTGTGGTGGCTGCGCGCCTGAACGTCGACCAGAACGTTGTGATCGAGGCGGGCGAGCCGCAGGGGTACAATTGGTGGCGTAATATTCGACGAACGTGAACGCGCTAACCGTCATGCCGGAGCGCGCAGAGAGGAGGCTCGTATGCATGTGTGCCAGATCTTGAATAGCAAGTCTCCCGAGATCATCTCGGTCACACCGGACCACACAATGGTGGAGGTCTTGAGGTTGTTTCGCGAAAACAACATCGGCTTCGTTATCGTCGGCCGTTTCCCCGGGGAATGCTTGGGCACGGTGTCGGAGCGCGACTGCTGCAATGCGGTCGCTGAGTACGGAAGCGAAGCGCCCATAATGCGTGTCAGCGATATGATGAACCGCAGTGTGGCGACCTGCTCGACAGAGGATTTGCTGCCTCTTGTGATGGCGATCATGACCGAGCGGCGTACGCGCCATGTGCTGGTCATGGATGGCGACGACATTGCCGGCATCGTCAGCATCGGCGACGTGGTCAAGTACCGGCTCGATGAAGCGATGCGCAACGAGCAGGACCTGCAGGATTACATCTGCGGGGTCAGCTATCACTGACGAGACTCGCCGAGCTAGGGTGAGCCACCGGCGCTGCTTTGGCCAAAGTTCTCGGCCCCCGGTCCGAGCCCTGCTGCGGTGGAGGTTCCGAAGGCCGCCTGCGCCTTCTCAACCTCCACCGGACATGGGTATTCGCCCCGCCGCATCAGGCTGTTGAGACGCAAAGCGCGGTAGTTTTCGGGAACGAACGCAAGGCCGCTGGGAAAGCGCTTGTTGACCTTGATCTGGGCGGTCAGCTCGCCCTGGTCGGATCGCACGACCACCTGATCGCCATCCGAAAGACCCAGCTGCGCAGCATCCTGGGCGCCCATCTCCACATAGGGGTCGTCCGCGACCGTATTCAGTATCTCCGAGTGTTCAGAAAGATATCCGTTGTGGAACAAACAGTTGCCGGTGACGAGCATGAGCCGGCCGGTTGCAATGGGTGCAGGCGCTAGCGCGAAGAACCCGCCAGCCGGCGGCGCAAGGACGGCTTTCGTAAACGCTCCGTCAGTGCCAAGCCCATCCTGCGTTAGCCCTTCGTAAGCCGGGACCAAGCGGGCAATCTCGTCGAAAATCTCGCGTTGAACCGATGGCCGCGACGACTGGCCGCGAAGGGCCGCGACGAAGTCGAAGATCGCCAGGTTGCCCCGCCCCTCGGCGACGGGCTCACGGAACTTGCAGACCTTCTGGATCCGGCCTTCGTTATTGGTGAAAGTGCCGGATTCTTCGCCATAACTCGCGGCGGGCAGCACCACATCGGCCAGGCCCGCCGTATCCGTGAGGAATGCGTCCTGCACGATCAGGAGATCGGCGGCGCGAAGCGCCCGCTCCACGAACCTCCGGTCGGGATAGGACATCAGCGGATCGCTTCCGGCGATATAGAGCGTGCCCATTCGTCCCCGGTCACAGAGTTCCAGCATGCCGTCGAAATCCGCGCCCGGTTCGGACGGGATCCCGGCGCCCCAGACCTGTTCGAAAATCGCGCGCGCCGCATCGTCGGCGACCGCCCGCAGCCCCGGTAGGGCGGCCGGTAGAACGCCCATATCCCAGGCACCCAGCTGGTTGGCGCGGTCGAAAAGGAACTGCAGCGCCAGTTCCTTGTCGAGTGCGCGAAGAACCTGCGCGAGATTGCTGAGCTGCTGCAATGTCTCGCGCGCCAACGGCGACCTCAGGAGATCGGCGCTGAGAAGCACGCTGACGCTCCGCCCTTCCAGCAGCGCCTTGGCGAGGCGGTACGGTTCGCCGCCGCCGGTGGCCGCTGCTGGCCCGCCAATTGTCGCGCCGATGCCCGCAAGCACCTCGTCGGGCAAGTCCTTGCCGGCCGCCGCCACGATGCCGGCCACCACCGCCGCAACGCCCGCTGCCTCGTCGCCCGGGGAAACGCGAACGACCGCCCGGGCGTCGGCCTCCAGGCGGGACGGCCGTGCCGAGAGCATGAGCAAGCCCATCTGCCGCCGCCGTGCGGCGTCACGCAACAGATATTCGGTCACCGGGTTTTCCTCGGTCACGTTGCCGCCGACGACGAGCACGCAGTCGTTGCCGATGACGTCCGCCAACGGTGCGCGGCTGTAGTAACCCATCACCAATGGACCGAGCGCATCTAACGGCGTGGACCAGCGCGACGAGCAGTCTACGTTGTTGGTCCGGAATACCGTCCGCATCATTTTCTGAAACTGGTAAAGCATCTCGTTGGGAAGGCGCGGCGAGGCCAGCCCGCCTGCAGCCTTTCCCTCGACCGCCGACAGGCGCCGCTGCAGGTAGTCCCCCGCTTCTTCCCAGGAAACCGGCACGAGGGCGCCATCGCGACGGACCATCGGTCGCTTGATCCTGTCCGGGCTCGTAACGAAATCGAGGCCAAAGCGCCCCCGCACGCAGAGCGTTTCGCGGTTGAGCCCCTCGTCCCACTTCGAGCGCACGCGCATGAACTCGCCCTTGCGCGTGCCGACCGTCAGCTGGCAGCCGGTGCCGCAATGCGGGCAGATCGTATCGGTCTCGGCCAGATCCCAGGGCCGCGCCTTATAGCGATAAGGGAAGCTCATCAGCGCGCCGACCGGGCAGACTTCGACGCAATTGCCGCA
>NZ_JBNDHT010000261.1:0-3368 GCF_056755115.1 Rhizobium sp. SVR5-2C
GGGCCTTCACCGCATCCGCCATGCTGAAGATGACGTTGTAATAGGCGGCCGAACCATCCGGCGTGATATTGCCCGTCAGCGATACGATTCGATGGTTGGGGCATTCGATGGTCGGGAGCTGGTCGACGGCGGCCTTCAGCGTGCGGCCGGTCCCGATGGCGAGCACGATCGGATCAGGCCGTCTCAGCCAGCGCTCGATCTCGGCTGCCGCTGCTTCCGCGATGCCGACGGTGGTAGACGAAGCCCCCGGATCGCTCGGCACGATCTCAACATGCTTGAGGTCGAATTTCTCACGCAGCTCGTAGCCGAGTTCCAGACAGGCGGCGATCGGATGATCGAGCCGCACCTTGATGAGCCTTTCGGCAACGGCAAGCGACACCAGGCGCTGGGCAGACTGCCGCGAGATCCCCATGGTAGAGGCAATCTCATCCTGCGTACGGCCAGCGACATAGTAAAGCCAGCCAGCGCGCGCTGCGTCGTCCAGCCGTCCCGGCGTCTCTGTTCGTTTTGCCATCGAGTTCTACCGTAAAAAATGATCCGGCTTTATGCCGGACGCGTAATTCGTTGTGTCTGTTCGCGCTAGATCAGAACAAAATTGGGCAGATGTCGAGTGCGTTGAGAAAATGCCATGCTCTTTGCGCGAAAATCTGTTCATGCAAACAAGTTCGTGACGAAGAAGATGCCAGCCTTGACGAGTCCGTAGGTCACGCCGCTAACGATGATCAGCGAAACGACGGCCGTTGTCATGCCGAACAATGAAAACAGGCCGTCCCTCCCCAATATGGCGAACGCAAACAGGCAGATGGAAAAGGCCGGCAGGATATTGCCGAGCGGGATCGGCAGCGTGAGCACGATCGCAAGCAGGAGACAGATAAAGCCTGCGAAATATTCGGCCGGCGGTTCCACGAGAAATGAAAGCCGCGGATTCAGCATCCTTTCGGCAAAGACAACCCAGCGATGGATGCGTGCAACCACGCCCTCGAAATCCTCGCGCTTCATCGACCGCCGGGCAATCACCTTAGGCAGCCACGGCCTGAGGCCGAATGTAAGCTGCGCGGCGAGCAAGAGCAGCGGTGCCCCAAGAATCGCAGATGTTCCTGGCGGCGTAGGCACAAGATTCGGCAATGCCAGGATCAGCATGAGTGCACCGGTCGCGCGGTCACCCATCACCTCGAAGAAATCGCCGATCGAAATACGCTCGCGGTTTTTGTCGCCCGCAAGCTGCCGCAGGATGGCCGAAAGCCGCGGCGCCCCGAGGCGCGGTTTCCTGGCAAACCGCCTGCGAAAGTTTCTTATTCCTTCGATTGTCATAGTTTCCGGCTTGCCGAGTTCCGGCAGGTATCATCCAAATTTGAATCCTCCTCGTGGAATACGCCGCCATCATGGCTATGGCGACTCCTGATCGCAGTCATTGCATTTTTCGCCCCCATGCCTCGCTTGACCCTCGAGTGCAGGCGGCGCTAGAGCTTTTCTCAGGAGAAACCGCGTGCGAATTCTGCTGATTGAAGACGACTGGATGATCGGAGAAGCGGTACGCGATCATGTCGGCGCGTCCGGGCACGCGATCGACTGGATGCGAAAGATCGGCGACGCACAGATCGCTGCAGCCTCCGTCGATTATGGTCTCATCTTACTCGATCTCCAGCTTCCAGACGGCACAGGCATCGACTTTCTGAGAAGGCTGCGCGCCAAGGGCACGACGACACCCGTGATTATCCTCACCGCGCGCGACCAGATTTCCGACCGCATCGAAGGACTGAACGCCGGCGCCGACGATTATCTCGTCAAACCGTTCAATCTCGGAGAATTGGAGGCGCGCATCATGGCCGTCGCCCGCCGCTACAGCGCCAATCCGCGGCCGGTCATCCGTATTGCCGATATCGAGATCGACCGGCCGCAGCACAAGCTTGCCGTCGCCGGCGAAGTGGTCGTGCTGACGAGCCGCGAATGGGCCGTTCTCGATCTACTCACCGCCCGCCCCGGCGCGATCGTGCCGAAGGACCGGATCGAGGAAGCGCTTTACGCCTTCGGCTCGGAGATCGAAAGCAATACGGTCGAAGTCTACGTCAGCCGGCTGCGCAAGAAGATTGGCCGGGACAGGATCAAGACCGCGCGCGGCATCGGCTACACCCTGGCGGAAGCATGAAGCGCGAACCCAGCATCGTCGTTCCGCTCATTCTGGCGCTCACGGGCGTCGTGGTCGTCTTCTGGCTCCTCGCGATCGGGCTCGGCATTCGGGTGATTCAGGGAGAAGTCGACGAGCTTTTCGACAGCGCTCAGCGGGAGGCAACCGAGCGTCTTCTGGCCCTTATTGTCGATGACCTCAACCAGCGCGACCAGGCCGATTTCCCCAGTGTCCCAACCCTCAATACCGCCGCCAGCCGCGAATATCTGACCTATCAGGTGCGTGACAGGAACGGGAATGTCGTTCTCCGTTCGCACGATGCCTCGCCGAAGCCTTTCGATGCACCTCTCGCGCGTGGCTTTCACGACAACGATCGCCAGCGGATCTATACCGAAGCGACTGCCGACGGCACGCTCTTCATGCAGGTGGCGGATCGTCTCGCCAATCGTCGCGAGGCGGTGCGCGAAAGCGCCGTCACGCTGCTGCTGCCGCTGATTGTGCTGATCCCGGCAAGTATTTTCGCCATCTGGTTCGTCGTCGGCCGAGCATTGAAGCCGATCGAAGTATTACGCCGCGAGATCGCCACGAAGGACAGCGGCAATATGGCGGCGGTCGACGACGGCAGGTTGCCGAAGGAAATCAAACCGATTGCCCGCTCTGTCAACCTGCTTCTCGGCCGTCTCCGCTCTGCGCTCGAAGCCGAACGGGAATTTAGCGCAAACAGCGCTCATGAACTCCGCACACCGATTGCCGGTGCGCTGGCGCAGGTGGAGCGCCTGGCCGAAGAACTGCCGGACGGCGCTGCCAGGACGCGCGCGCGGCAGATCGAAAACTCGCTCGTCAATCTCGGCCGCCTAGCCGAAAAGCTGCTGCAGCTTTCGCGAGCCGAAGCAGGTATCGGCGCAAGCGACACTGCAACGGACCTTCGCCAGGTGCTCGACATGATCGTTGGCGACTACCAGCGCGATAGCCGCACCAACGGGCGGCTCAGCTATACGGCCGACATCGGGGCAACGCTTCTCCGCAATGCCGATATCGATGCTTTTGGCATCGTGATGCGCAATCTCATCGAAAACGCACTTCTGCACGGCGATCAGGACCTGCCCGTCCGGATCAGCTTCGATGAGGCCGGGACCATCCGGATCGTCAACGGCGGTGCTGCTATCGAGGAAACTGATCTGGCCGTCCTCAAGAAGCGCTTCCGGCGCGGCTCAACCGGCGCATTGGGATCAGGTCTGGGTCT
>NZ_JBNDHT010000262.1:0-3310 GCF_056755115.1 Rhizobium sp. SVR5-2C
TAATAGAGCGGTTCATTGGGGTGGACTGATGCAATGACGCCGTTCCGAGGGAGGCCGCGACGTCGGAAAAAAAGAAACAACTGCACTCTAACGCCGCTCACATCGGGCAACATCGCCGCCGCCCGAAGCGAGGAGCGCACTTCCGTGTCTTCGAAAAGGCCGATCGCCAGGTCAAACTGTTCGCTTTAGCAATCGTCGCCGCGTTTCTTGTTGTCATCACGCTTCAAGCGCTTTTGACCTGACACACAGAACAGAACGTCAGTCCGCAGGCGGATGATGTGCTACTTGAAATGGCCGATGACGGCTTGAGTGCCCGCTAGCCAGTCCTCCCTGCGTGACGATGACAAGACGCGCTTTGTGCGCAAGCGCAGCATGGAGCTTCGTACACCGAGTCACTTGCCGTCTTGCGCAACAAGCACAGGCTCCGAGCGGTAGTCCTTGGGGAAGATTTGCCTAAGATTCTCGATCTTCGGAAGATCGTTGATGACGATATAGGGATAGGTTGGATTGTTGGTCAAGAAATTCTGGTGGTAGGCCTCGGCGGGATAGAAGCTCTTGCCGGTTTCGATCCTGGTGACGATGGCCGCGTCATAGACCCGAGCATGATCGAGCTGGGAAATATAGGCCTTGGCGACCTTCGTCTGGTCGTCGCTCTGCGGGAATATCGCGGAGCGGTACTGGGTGCCCGTATCCGGGCCCTGTCGATTGAGTTGCGTCGGATCGTGAGCGACGGAGAAGTAGATCTGCAGGAGATGGCCGTAGCTTACCTTTGCAGGGTCGAAGACGACTTGAACAGACTCGGCATGACCTGTCCTACCGGTGCTCACCGTCTCGTATTGTGCGGAGGACTTGACGCCGCCCGCATAACCCGAGGTCGCGCTGACCACGCCGTCCACGTGCTGGAAGACGCCCTGCACGCCCCAGAAGCAGCCACCGGCGAATACAGCCGTCTCGAGATCGGCGCCCGGCTTCTCATCCTGCACCGGGGCGGGAATGACGTGCGGCTCCTCGGCCGCAGCTGCCGCAAAGCGAAGGCATACCCCTGCTGTCAATAAAACTGCAATACCGAGGGACACAGCCCTAAAGCGGCGCGTCATCTTCTGATGGGAACTCATGTCATCCTCCTTTAGCCGGCCGTGAATGCACGAGCCAGGACACCGGGATCCAGAAAGCCGATCTCAGATGAAGTTGACAGTAATTTTTCGTCTATGGCGCGTAACTAAACTGTGAGTGTAGCGGGGAGCCAAAACTCAAGGCGTTATTCGACATCGATCCCAAAGGCGACAGCATCAAAAGGCGACGCCGCGCCGACGCGGCCGTCTGTGTTCGCGACTCTGAGGAACAGCCGCCTCAGAACGGAATATCGTCGTCCAGATCGCGCGAGAAGTTGCCGCCGCCACCGCTGCTGCTGCCACTGCGGCCGGCCGGCTGTGACGGCGCGCCGTAATCGTCCCCGTAGTTGCCGCCACCACCGAAATCGCTGCTGCCACGGCCGCCGCCGAAGCCGGAACTTGCGCCGCCGCCTTCGCCGCGGCCATCGAGCATCGTCAGCGTCGAATTGAAGCCTTGCAGCACGATTTCCGTCGAATAGCGGTCGTTGCCGGTCTGGTCCTGCCACTTGCGGGTCTGCAACTGGCCTTCGATATAAAGCTTAGCGCCCTTCTTCACATATTGCTCGACGACCTTGCAGAGACCTTCGTTGAAGACGACGACTGTGTGCCATTCGGTCTTTTCACGCCGCTCGCCGGAATTACGGTCCCGCCAGGTCTCCGAGGTCGCGATGCGAAGGTTGGCGATCGGGCGGCCATCCTGCGTCCTGCGGATTTCGGGGTCGGCACCCACGTTTCCGATCAGAATTACCTTGTTTACGCTGCCAGCCATACCTATTCACCTTACTGCCGCCCTGCCCGGCGGCGCTTTGAAACAATCGGCATACCTTAAACTATAGAGCCCCCACGATGGGCGTCCATCACCGGTTCATCCACAAGGAATTTTGTTCTTTATTTGTTCTAGTTTATCGCTATGATGCTGTCAATAACTGTCAGTAGAATCGAAAAGCATAGAGCCTTCCCGACATTTAGCCTCGACTCGCCAAACGGCATCACTAAATAAGGGGCTTGTTCCAGCACAGAAGCAAAATACGATGAGTGAACTGAAGACCATTTCCATACGCGGCGCGCGCGAACATAATCTCAAGGGCATCGACCTGGACCTGCCGCGCAACAAGCTCATCGTCATGACCGGGCTTTCAGGGTCCGGCAAATCCTCGCTCGCCTTCGACACGATCTATGCGGAGGGCCAGCGGCGCTATGTCGAAAGCCTCTCGGCCTACGCGCGCCAGTTCCTGGAAATGATGCAGAAGCCGGACGTCGACCAGATCGACGGCCTTTCGCCGGCGATCTCGATCGAGCAGAAGACGACCTCGCGCAATCCGCGCTCGACGGTCGGGACGGTCACCGAGATCTACGACTATATGCGCCTGCTCTTTGCGCGCGTCGGCGTTCCCTATTCGCCGGCAACCGGCCTCCCGATCGAGAGCCAGACCGTCAGCCAGATGGTCGATCGCGTGCTCGAATTCCAGGAAGGTACACGCCTTTATATTCTGGCCCCGATCGTACGCGGCCGTAAGGGCGAGTATAAGAAAGAGCTGGCGGAGCTGATGAAGAAGGGCTTCCAGCGCGTCAAGGTCGACGGCCAATTCTACGAGATCGCCGACGTTCCGGCACTCGACAAGAAATACAAGCACGACATCGATGTCGTCGTGGATCGTATCGTCGTGCGCACCGACATGGCATCGCGCTTGGCAGACAGCTTCGAAACCTCGCTGAAGCTCGCCGAGGGATTGGCCGTCGCTGAGTTCGCGGACAAGCCGCTACCGGCGGAAGAAACCGCGGCCGGCGGGTCGGCCAACAAGTCGCTGAACGAGACGCATGAGCGGGTGCTTTTCTCGGAGAAGTTCGCCTGCCCCGTCTCCGGCTTCACCATCCCGGAAATCGAGCCGCGGCTCTTCTCGTTCAACAATCCCGCCGGCGCCTGCCCCACTTGCGATGGCCTTGGTGCGCAGCAGAAAATCGATGCCAACCTGATCGTTCCCGAGCCGGAGCGGACGCTCCGCGACGGCGCGATCGCACCCTGGGCGAAGTCGAGCTCGCCCTATTACAATCAGACGCTGGAAGCGCTCGGCAAGCACTACGGATTCAAGCTTGGGGCACGGTGGAGCGACCTGTCCGCAAAGGCTCAGGACGTCATTCTGAACGGAACGGACGAGAAGATCGAGTTCCATTATGCCGACGGCGCGCGATCCTATACC
>NZ_JBNDHT010000263.1:0-3212 GCF_056755115.1 Rhizobium sp. SVR5-2C
GTTCTGCACGGGGATTCATAGCCGCCACCACATCGGCAGCGAGCCCGTGACGAAGATCAGCGCTACCAGGGTAAGATAGATTGCCCAGATGAGAGCGTGATGGACACGACTAGGTAGCCGAGCCACAGAGCCTTGCAGCTGGGGTGCAGCGCCTGAGCCGGGGTGAACGTTATCCGCCCTTTTACCTTTGCCTCGTCGATGACCGTATGAAATACCCATTCTGCTAACCCGAGCCATACATTGCCGGTGACGACAACGTGAGCACCTCGAATGCCGGAGTGCGCGACGAGATGATAAACGCGCAACGGGCCGGATTGTTTGGCACTGGAGAGCAAATCAACCCTGCAGGGGTGATGGCAGATCCAGTGCACCGGGAGGAGCATCAGCGCGAGCGTCAGAATACTTTTCATGATCTCTCCTGAATGGACCGGCTTGCCACTTCACGCCTTGTATGAAGGTGGCTAACCCCGTAGCGGCGGCGCGGGCTCTTCACCCACGAGTGCGGCCATTGCGCTGTCGCCGGGGACAAGTCGGAGTCTCCGCTCCGTTCAGAAATGGATGTTGATTTTTCCGCCCTCGAATGAGGAATGATCGGGAAGGTGCGGAGCCAGGCCCGAAACAAATGGGCCAGCTTCGCTTTATCCTATAGGCGCTGGTGCTTGAGAGGCACCACACCGTTGCTTCAAGCGAAACCGGACATCATGTCTTCCGACATCCACGACATGCCATACGACCGCGACATGCCATACGACCGCCGCGCAGAAACAAACGGCACATGGACCGCCATCACCGGCCATATCGCTGCGATCGGGTATCGGGGCCATGCCCTTGGGCGTCGCTTCTGCCGATGTTGTCCGGCGGGGTTGGGCACTCGTTCTCGGGCGATAGTATACGATCAGGGCTCGTCTCAAGAGAAAGGCGAGCCCCGTCGCACCACATGCTGCAAGGGAAGTCTTGCGGGAAACCCTGCCGCATGAGATTTGGAACTCCCCACCAACAGAATTGCAACTACCCAGGTGCATAATATGCCTGGCTCTGCAGGGCTTAATGCTTGGGATGCAAGGCCAGAGGGCGCGCTGTGTTGCAAAACTCCCCTACCACTATTTCAACATCGATTGTACCGGAAGGTTCCACGCTTTCGAGCGCACGGTCAAAACCGTGCCCGAAGCAGGGAATCTGATCCAGAAGATCGCGCGCCTTCCAAGAGCAAGGAAGGGCAAGCAGCAAGCCACGCCACGCGATCCCAAACACCTAAATCACCGGATTTTCCTATTGTTCCTTCTGCGGCAGCGTCCGATCATAATCGGCTCAGATGAGGTCGAACAGCGCCGCCAAGCTGCCGATGAGGCCGCCAATCGCTTCAAGCGGCCAATCCCATCGGCACCCCAGATCCCCACTAGGCCGGCGGTTCGCCTGCTCTTCCGCCTCGGTCCTCATCTCCTCTCTTCACCCAAACAAAGCAAGCGGCCGTGCGTCGAGCATTTCGAGACCTGGCCGCTCCGTGGGAACGATGTTGCGCGGGTAACAGTTCTGGCAAACAAAGGATGAGAACGATCATGACCAAGAATAGAGTTCCGGAGGCGATTGCCGGTTACAAGGTCCCGAAATCCATCCGCAAGTCGCCGATGCTCAAAGCTTTGCTTGCAAGCGACATCGGTCGCAACGTCCTGGCGAACGCCCTTACTGCCGGGGCCGGCGCTGCCGCTGCGGTTCTTATTGGCGAGCGCGACGAGATCGCTGGTGCGGCGAAGTCGGTGACCCGCAAGGGCGCACGCGCCATGGGCATCGCTGGCGAAGCCATTTCACGGGCCACTGAAGCGGCAATGTCCTCCGTCAAAGACTCCGCGCGGGATGCTTTGCCAAAAAAGATGCGGCCAAAGAAGAAGAAGGGCAAGGACCCGACGGACCGCCCTCTGAAAGCCGGCGTTCATTAGTACCCTCAGTACCCGCAACGCCGGCCCAGAAACCACAACCAAGGCCCCTCCGCAAGGAAGGCTGTCGGATCGAAGGTTTTCTGATCAACCATTACGGCCGACACCGATGGAACGTGTCCTGATCGCTGCCTTCCTTAAGGCCGCCGGCAAATTGATGCGAAATCATCCATCATTGCCGCCGAGCTGCCGGTCTCCGGAGCAAGTGAAGGTGGAAAGGTTGGATTTGCGGAGCTGAGAAATCTTCTTCAGCAAAGGCGTGAGCGGCGGAGCCGTGTATCAGGGCTGGAGTTGGTCCACCCGCCGGTCAATTCCAAGGACGCGGGCCTCAGCCAAAGGCGCGAACCGTCCAAAGGGCGCCACTGCGCGCGCGTCCGATCGGCGGGCTTTGGGTACTCTTGGAAAGGGGCGATTAGTATCGTATCCATAGCCCAGCTTCTATGGCGGCGGCAATGAAGCAGCTCGTGCCCCTTGTGCGCCATTCGATTGTCGAGCGCCGCGAGGCAGACTTGTTGAGCCCGCCAGAAAGCATTTCCGGACGTCGTGGGCCACCGGCCTGTCAGGAATGTAGAGGCTTCCCTTGTTCCTGTGATTACTCGAAGTCCGGAGGAAGCAAGAGCGCCGCCAATAAGGAACGCTCGGCTTCGAGCGCCAAGCAGGGCGGTTCCCACGACCAGCATGTAAAGGCTGGCAAACAGAGCCACAAGAACTCGAAGTAGAACTGTGAAGAGCCCGATTGAAACGGGCTCTTTAAGCGCCTTGGATCTTCCGTAATCCTTCGAGCGCGGGGCCGACAAGATGAGGCGAACCCAAGTTGCTCACACAGCCACTAACGCATCAGTCCGACCGAACGCAAGGCTCTTTCGATCACCGCTTGGATGTTTCCTGCCGATCTGGCTGTGGTTGGCTGGCTGCACGCTCTGGCCGGGGACAATGAGCCGTGTCCCGCTGACGACGCGACGGGGTCAGACCCCACGAGCGCGCGATATGGAGGGTAGAGGAAATTCCGACGTCCAGCATGTATGGCGCCGCGTTTCCGTAGCCCGAGGGGACGTCGAGCGGTGTCCCATGGTCCATGCCCTCGTTGCCCAGGCAAGTTTATGATTTCCCCGATACATACGAGCGGAAGGGGAACCTTGGTACCCATTTCGAGTTTGAGCTAAACAAGTATGGAGGTAGAAGAGCTTGACGCTATGAGAGGCATCCGATGAGCACGAACGATCAGAACGCCACACCCGAGCAGCGCCGTCCCAAGGACGTCGGCCCGATGACCGGGAAGCC
>NZ_JBNDHT010000264.1:0-3133 GCF_056755115.1 Rhizobium sp. SVR5-2C
GTCATATGCCGTCCGCTGGCAGCCAGCCAACGACAGAACAACCGTTACACCTGTCAACACATATCGCAACTGCATCATAATGCTCCTGATTGTCCGCTCTTGCAGGGCAGTATTAGCCATCAGACCGATTTTCGAATTACCGTATTTCACTTTGGTTAATCAAGTCGGCACAGCCATAAATTGCCCGTGATGATTTCTGTACCCGAACCGGGACAACTCAGCTGAAGCCTTTCGGACTTCCTGCAGGCAGAATTTGTCAGCAAGGTGATGGAGTGTGCGATCTTTATGCGTATTCCCGCCGGTGGGTAAGCGGTGAAGTACCAGGCGCCGCGATTGGCCGGCGCCGGGTACCTGGCAAACATTCGGGAATCAGACCCGGCGTTCGACCATCATCTTCTTGATTTCGGCGATCGCCTTGGCAGGGTTGAGACCCTTCGGGCAGGTCTGCGCGCAGTTCATGATCGTATGGCAGCGATAGAGGCGGAACGGGTCCTCGAGATTGTCGAGACGTTCGCCGGTCGCTTCATCTCTTGAATCGATGAGCCAGCGATAGGCCTGCAGCAGGACGGCCGGGCCGAGATAGCGGTCGCCGTTCCACCAGTAGCTCGGACAGGAGGTCGAGCAGCAGGCGCAGAGAATGCACTCGTAGAGGCCATCGAGCTTCTGGCGATCCTCGTGGCTCTGCTTCCATTCCTTGGCAGGCGTCGGCGAAACCGTCTTCAGCCACGGCTCGATCGAGCGGTGCTGCGCGTAGAAATTCGTCAGGTCCGGAACGAGATCCTTCACCACCGGCATGTGCGGCAGCGGATAGATCTTCACCGTGCCTTTGATGTCATCCAGACCCTTGGTGCAGGCAAGCGTATTGGTGCCATCGATATTCATCGCGCACGAACCGCAAATGCCTTCGCGACAGGAACGGCGCAGCGTCAGCGTCGGATCGATGTTGTTCTTGATGTAGAGCAAGCCGTCGAGAACCATCGGACCGCAATCGTCGACATCGATATAGAAGGTGTCGATCGACGGGTTCTGGCCGTCATCCGGGTTCCAGCGGTAGACACGGAACTCACGGGTGTTCTTGGCACCCGCGGGCTTCGGCCATACCTTGCCTTCGCGCATCTGGGAGTTCTTAGGGAGAGCGAGTTCAACCATGTCCAGTTCCTCTTAATACACGCGAGCCTTCGGCGCGATCTTCTTGGGATCGATGCCTTCTGCGATGAGCTCGGTGTGAACCGGGCGGTAGTCGAGCTTGACGTCGCCGGTCTCGTTGACCCAGGCAAGCGTGTGCTTGCGCCAGTTCTCGTCGTCGCGGCCGCCGAACGGACCGCTGGTATAGTCCTCGCGCGCGTGAGAGCCGCGGCTCTCCTTGCGGGCCTCGGCGCTGTAGATCGTCGTGATCGCGTTGGCCATCAGGTTCTGCAGTTCCAGCGTTTCGACGAGGTCGGAATTCCAGATCATCGAGTGGTCGCTGACCTTGATGTCCTTCATCTCGCCCCAGATCTCCGAAAGGCGGCGGCAGCCGGATTCCAGCGATTCCTGTGTGCGGAAGACAGCCGCGTCTTCCTGCATGGCGCGCTGCATCTTTTCACGCAGATGCGCCGTCGGCGTGCTGCCGCTGGCGTGGCGCAGACCGTCGAAGCGGTCCATGATCTTGTCGCAGGCAGCGACATTCAGATGCGGCACCGGTGATGCACGATCGATGACCTCGGCGGCGCGGATCGCCGCGGCACGGCCGAAGACGACCAGGTCGATCAGCGAGTTGGAGCCGAGGCGGTTGGCACCATGCACCGAGGCACAGCCCGCTTCGCCGACGGCCATCAGACCGGGGATGACACGGTCCGGATTGGCGCTGTCGGCGTTAAGCACTTCGCCCCAGAAATTCGTCGGAATGCCACCCATGTTGTAGTGGACGGTCGGCAGGACCGGGATTGGCTCGCGGGTCACGTCGACGCCGGCAAAGATCTTGGCGCTCTCGGAGATGCCCGGCAGCCGCTCGTGCAGAACGGCCGGGTCAAGATGGTCGAGATGCAGGAAGATGTGGTCCTTGCCCTTACCGACGCCGCGGCCTTCGCGGATTTCCAGCGTCATGCAGCGGGAAACCACGTCGCGCGAGGCGAGATCCTTGGCGGACGGCGCATAGCGCTCCATGAAGCGCTCGCCTTCGGCATTGACGAGATAGCCGCCTTCGCCGCGCGCGCCTTCGGTGATCAGACAGCCCGAGCCGTAGATCCCGGTCGGATGGAACTGCACAAATTCCATATCCTCCAGCGGCAGCCCTGCGCGGGCAACCATGCCGCCGCCGTCGCCGGTGCAGGTGTGGGCCGATGTCGCAGAGAAATAGGCGCGGCCATAACCGCCGGTCGCCAGTACGACCATCTTGGCCGCGAAGCGATGGATCGTACCGTCGTCTAGATTCCAGGCGACGACGCCGGTGCAACGGCTGCCGTCTTCCGATATGATGAGGTCGAGGGCGAAATACTCGATGAAGAATTCGGCGTTGTTGCGCAGCGACTGGCCGTAAAGCGTGTGCAGGATGGCGTGGCCGGTACGGTCGGCAACGGCGCAAGTGCGCTGCACCGGCGGGCCGTCGCCGAAATTCTGCATGTGGCCGCCAAACGGACGCTGGTAGATCTTGCCTTCCTCATTGCGCGAGAAGGGCACGCCGTAATGTTCGAGCTCGTAGACAGCCTTCGGCGCTTCCATGACCATGTACTGCATGGCGTCGACGTCGCCGAGCCAATCGGAGCCCTTGACGGTGTCGTAGAGGTGCCACTGCCAGCTGTCCGGCGTCATGTTCTGCAGCGATGCGGCAATGCCGCCCTGCGCCGCAACCGTGTGCGAACGGGTGGGGAATACCTTGGTGATGCAGGCGGTGCGGAAGCCCTGCTCGGCCATGCCGAGCGTGGCGCGAAGACCGGCGCCGCCGGCGCCAACGACGATCACGTCGTAGGAGTGATCGACATACTTGTAGGCCTTCCCATTCTGCGCGGGTGAAGTCGGTGCCATGATACGGTTATCCTACAAATGCAATTTTCAGAATGGCGAAGAGACAGAACCCTGCGACCAGGAGCGCGAAAAACGTGTTCAGCATCAGCAGGACAAGCTTGCAGATCTCACCATGCACGTAGTCCTCGAT
>NZ_JBNDHT010000265.1:0-2999 GCF_056755115.1 Rhizobium sp. SVR5-2C
GGAAGAGCAGGACATAAGCAACGAGGAGCGTCGCAAAGGTCTGGTAGAGCGGCAACGCCACCCGCACGGTGATGGTGACCAGTGCCAGCGCTACGACGACGCCCGGAAGCGAGCCGACGTAATAATGGCAGGCTTCCAGCACCCGTTGGAAACGGCCAGGTGCGCGAACCGAAAGCCAGGCCATCGGGGCAGCCGCGATCGTCGCCAGCACGCCGCCAGCGACCGCAAGGACAATCGTCTGTAGGAAAGCATTCCCGACTGTATCCAGCCGCCAGATGTCCGCACCGCCAAGATAGAGCCACCGTCCGAGCGTTACCAGCGGCACTCCGAGCGTCAGGACTGCAAGCGCGACCGGCAACAGGATCGCAGGGACCACGAACCAGCCGAGACGGCGGCGATCGGCGGGGCGCGCGGAACCGGAGCCGACACGGGCATAGCGCTCGTTGCCGCGAAGCAGGATTTCCAGGCCGAGCAGGAAGAGGCAGCAAGCGACAAGCACGCCGCCGAGCATGTTGGCGGCAGGGCTGTTATAGGCCGACTGGAACTGATCGACGATCGCTGTCGCAAACGTATCGAAGCGGATCATCACGAACAGGCCGTATTCGGAAAGCAGGTGCAGTGCAATCAGCAGCGAGCCGCCGCAGATCGCAAGCCGCAGCTGCGGCAGCACGGTGCGGAAAAAGACGCCCCAGGGACCGAGGCCGAGCGATGCCGCCGCATCCTCGATCGCCGGATCGAGGCGGCGAAGGGCAGCGGCAACCGGCAGATAGAGAAAGGGATAATAAGCAAGCACGGAAACGAAGACGCCGCTTTGCAGGCCGCGCATGCCGGGAACGAGGCTGACCCAGGCATAGCTGTGCACGAAAGCCGGAACGGCAAGCGGTGCCACGGCAAGCCAGGACCATATGCGCGGAAAGGGAATGTTGGTCCGCTCCGTCAGCCAGGCGAGCGTCACCGCAAGAGCGAGCGACAAGGGGATGGTAAGCGCTTCGAGGAGGACGGTATTGACGAGCAGTTCGCCGACGCGCGGCCGGAACACCAGCTCCTCGACGGTATGCCAGCCGACCTCGATAGTGACCCAGCCGATAAAGCCGAGCGGCACAAGGCTCAGGGCGGCAATCAGCGTGGCAAAGGCGACAACGGAGAGGTGGGGAATGCGCCTTCGCAGCAAACCACCGCTGATCTGCGCGCCATTAACAGGCGCGAACTCAGAAGCAAATGGTCTGTTATCTTGCAGCAAGGCACGCGCCTTTTGTCGCTGAAAAAGGAAGCCAACCGCTTCTGTTTCAAGCGGTTGGCAGGGATCGGGTCATGCCCTAAGGTTTTCTTGAGTTAAAAGCAATGGTTTTGACTCCCATAGCCTGCGGCAGAAAGACTTAGATGAGACCCGCGGCCGTCATCAGCTCGACGACCTTCTTGCTGTCGAGCTCGGATGCTTCGACCTTCGGCGCGTTCAGATCCTTGAGCGGAACGAGCTTCGGGTTGGAGTCGCCGCTTACCGCATATTCATAGGACGTGCCGTTCTTCAGGATCTCCTGACCGGCCTTGCCGGCGATGAATTTCAGAAACGCCTGGGCTTCCTTCATGTGCTGCGTCGACTTGAGGACGCCGCCGCCGGAGACGCTGACGAACGCGCCCGGATCCTGGTTCTTGAAGTAATGCAGGCCGACATTCTTGCTGTTCTCGCCGGTCTTCGCCTGATCGCCGAACCAGTAGTAGTGATAGATGATCGCACCTTCGACTTCACCGGCATTGACGGCCTTCATGGCGACGCTGTTGCCCTTGTAGGGCGTTGCGTTTTCCTTGAGTGCCTTCAGCCAGGCGGCCGTTGCGTCTTCGCCCTTCAGCTGCAGCAGCGCACCGACGATCGCCTGGAAATCGGCGCCGGCCGGAGCCGCACCCCAGCGGCCCTTCCAGGCCGGATCTGCGAGGTCAAGCATGGACTTCGGCAGCTTGTCTTCCGTCAGCTTGCTCTTGTCGTAGGCGAAGACGGTGGTGCGTGCGGCGATGCCCGTCCACATGCCGTCGGCCGGGCGGTACTGCGCCGGGACCAGGTCGAGCGTTTCCTTGTCGACCGGGGCGAAGAGACCGGCGCCGTCGACGAGCGTCATGGCCGGGGAGTTTTCCGTCAGGAATACGTCAGCCGGAGAAGCGTCGCCTTCCTGGATGATCTGGTTGGCGAACTGCATGTCGCTGCCCTGGCGCATGGTCACCTTGATGCCCGTTTCCTTGGTAAAGGCATCGATCCACTCGCGGCCAAGGCTTTCATGCTGGGCGTTGTAAACGACGATACCTTCGGAATCCTGCGCATTCGCGCCGGAAGCCAGCGACGTCGCTGCGAGAAGCGAGGCGGCAAAAGCAAGCGCGGAAAAGCGCGAAAGAGAAATTTTCATTGATACCCTCCATGGCGGTGTCACCCATTTCGGTGACGCGCACCCCCTATATTTTTCTTGATTGGCTTTTTCAAGTTTACGGAAGGACGATGCGATCAAAAATACTTGAATAAACGCATCAACTTTAGAACGATTCCATTGAGGAATGCCATGAACAAAAAAAGGGACGACGGCGTCACGCCATCGTCCCTTTCAGGTTCCATGCGATTATCGATCACTCAACGTCGAATTTGACGCCCTGAGCGAGGGGCAGTGTCTTGCCGTAGTTGATCGTGTTCGTCGTGCGGCGCATGTAGGCCTTCCAAGCATCCGAGCCCGACTCGCGGCCGCCGCCGGTTTCCTTTTCGCCACCGAAGGCGCCACCGATTTCAGCGCCCGACGGCCCAAGGTTCACATTCGCGATACCACAGTCCGATCCGCGAGCGGAAACGAAGGTTTCGGCTTCGCGCATGTCGTTTGTGAAGATCGAGGATGAGAGGCCTTGCGGCACCGCATTGTGCAGCTCGAGCACCTCATCGAAATCCGCATACTTCATGACATAGAGGATCGGCGCGAAGGTCTCGTGCTCGACCGGACCCGTCTGCGACGGCATTTCGACCAGCGCCG
>NZ_JBNDHT010000266.1:0-2906 GCF_056755115.1 Rhizobium sp. SVR5-2C
AATCAAATCCTGGGCGATGCTTTGACAATCACACTTGGTTGATTCATCGGGCCGTTGGTAAACGAGCATCTGCTTGTTGTTTTGAACTTGGTCGCCCAGTCCCCGCCGCGTGATAAATGGCCGCGAGCGGAATGCTCATCGAGATTTGCAGGAGATGTCGATGTAGCCGCCGGTTTCCGGAATCAGACGGGGTGTCACGAGTCCTTCGCGGCTGGCTCGATCGGTCTGCGGGATGGTTGGTTGTGGCCCACCCCTTTTGCCGCCTCGGGCAGACCGAGAGGCTTCGTGATGCACACCTTCATCCGCGGCGCTGCAACCGGCGAACAATTCGCGCTTCTGGCCGAGCCTGTGACGATCGAGACGTCGGACGTTAGTCGCCTTGCAAACCGTCACCTGCTGCTTTCCATCTCGCTGAGAAATGCCGTTGCGACCTGTCAAACTCGCATGGGCGGCGACGACCAAGGCGTTTGACCTCGCTCGTAACGTACCCTCCCAGAAATTTATTGTAATTTTTGAAGACTATGCATCCTTTTGAAAAGCCCTGCGGGCCGAGCATGTAACGGTGCGCAAGCAAGCCGTCGAGGCGGTAGATGTCGACGCTGCCCACGGGGATGAGGCGCAGCGCGTGGACGCCGTGAAAAAGCTGCTCGCGCAATACGAGATCATAGACGTTTGGTGGTGTAGGCCCGCGATTTTTTTTCGTCCGCCTCATCGGGATCGGCCAACATGTCGCCGAGCCCCGAGTGCGCTTCCAATCGCTCGCCATTTGGCATGTAGACGATATTCGCGCCGATATCGTAAACCGCGGTCAACCGATCTGCGTGGCACATCAGTTTGAAGTCATGATGGTGAGCCCATGAGCTTCGAGTTCGAACCGCGCGGACACGGTTTTTTCGATCGGCGTTCTCCTCCTTGGCAACGAAGCGTCGCAGCGCGGAAAGAAGTTCACCTTTTCCGACTACGCAGAACTCGTCGGGAAGCACACCTGATCAACGAACCCTCGTTAGGAAGCTTGCAAATGGAAGCCCTGCGGTTACTGATTTTTGAGACTTGACTACAATTGTAGCAAAGGGCGACGCACAAAAGGCAGCTCTAAAGTCCACGATTGGATATCGTGACCCTTGTCGCCACTCGTCGCCACTCGCGACCGAGACTTCCCGTTATGAATGCTGTGGGATCGTCTACGCTGCCCAGTATGCGGCAGCCGGAAGGTGGCGGTCGTGTTCATGCCGAGCCGCCGATCCATGGCGCCAACATGTTAGAGAGAGCGTTGATGCCATCACGCCGCAATATTTCATCCGAAACGGAATTCGTTGGATTCGAAACTCGATTGCAACAAGCTGCCGCCATTCAGATCGCCTCCAAGCCGGGGAGGCGAATAGGAATGGATGATGGCCGATATCCTCACGAAAATTGAAGCATACAAGCGCGAGGAAATCGCGGCCGCCAAGGCCGAGGTTTCGCTGGCAGATTTGAGGGCTATGCAAGCCGAACAGTCGGCGCCGCGCGGCTTTCACAAGGCATTATCCGTCCGGAAAGATGCGGGTCTGTTTGGACTGATTGCCGAGATCAAGAAGGCAAGCCCGTCGAAAGGCCTGATCCGTCCCGATTTTGATCCGCCAGCGCTGGCCAAGGCGTATGAACTCGGCGGGGCGGCTTGCCTGTCGGTGCTCACCGACAGGCCGAGCTTTCAGGGGGCGCCGGAATTCCTGACCGCTGCCCGTGCTGCCTGTGCCTTGCCGGCGCTGCGCAAGGACTTCATGTTCGAGACCTATCAGGTGCACGAGGCTCGTGCGTGGGGTGCGGACTGCATCCTGTTGATCATGGCTTCGCTGTCCGATGACGACGCCGAACGTCTGCAGGATGAGGCCTTCGGCCTCGGCATGGATGTCCTCGTGGAAGTCCACGACGTCGAAGAGATGGAGCGGGCGCTGAAACTCTCCTCACCGCTGATTGGCGTCAACAACCGCAATCTGCGAACGTTCGAAGTCAACCTTGCGACCAGCGAGAAACTCGCCGCCATGGTGCCCGACGGCCGCTTGCTCGTCGGCGAAAGCGGCATCTTCACCAACCCGGATTGCAAGCGTCTGGAAATGTCCGGGATCACCACTTTCCTCGTCGGTGAAAGCCTGATGCGCAAGTACGACGTCACCGCTGCGACCCGCGCGCTGCTATTTGGCGATGGCATCGAGGATCTAATACAGTAGACGTTTTAGAAGTGCGCCAGAGAATGGCAAGAAGGGACGGCAGTCCGCCTCTCTTCCGTGGTGAAATGGTCGTAGCGTCATCGCGCGACCGGGTCAGTTCACCCCGGCAAGATGGGCGGTCACCGCAAGCACATTGCGGAGCCGCGTCGCGCCTTCGGTTCATGGGTATTCCCAGGCGTCGGCGAGATAACAGCTTTGAGCTTTAAGGCGGACGACGACCCAGCCCACTTCAAAAGCTCGGGGACCGTACGAACCCTTCCGGCTGACGCCTCGGCGTTTCCAGTCTGGTGAAAAAGACGATCCCGGCCGCATCTCACATGTGGGCTTGACCTCATTGCCCGATTAAAGAAGCGGACTTTAGAACTGCCTTTTGGGCGTCGCACTTTGTTACGAATGCAGTCACGTCTCGCAAATCGGTAATCTCAGCGAAACACGACAAGCTCATGAAATGTTGAGCGTAGATCACGAATATTGCCTGACAGAAATTCGTTTTCGACCCGTGCGGAAGATCTGCGTTTGAAGTCCATCGTCGCGGCAGGTGCTGAGTGCACTGCCAGGCAGTGTTTACGAACTTTCCGAGGTACAGCAGATGTCAAAATATCGCAGTATGTTGCCGCAGTTAAATGCCGGAATATTCCTGACAAACGCCAGCATGAACACAACGCTATCCTATAAGAGAAATATCGATTTGCCATACAG
>NZ_JBNDHT010000267.1:0-2805 GCF_056755115.1 Rhizobium sp. SVR5-2C
CTCCCATACTGACCAAGCGTTGGAGGCGACCGATGAGAAGCTGAACGCATTCGCTCTAAGTTCGAGGACGACGCCTGCGCGAAGGTGACGATCACGGTAATACTGTCCTGGCGGTCGAAGCGCGCCCTGTTGCAAGCGAAACCTCCGCCATTGAGGAGGCACATAACCTTTCGAAACGAAATGCGGGCGGCCGCCTTCACGCGGAAGCGTGAGGGCCATCCCGCCGTAGGAGAAGGCTAGCCGATCGTGACTTCAGACAGGGCGAGTCGGCGATTTCGCCTGAGGTCGCTGTCAGTCGTAGAGTTCACCGCGACCGATCTGTTCCGTCGCGGCGTTGCTGATCGACGGATCGTCGGCAGGATCGGAATCCTTGTTGTTGGCTTCTTTCAGAACCTGCGCGGCCTCGACGATGGCCACGGTGATCTCTTCAGTGCCCCATCCGGCCTCGTTGGCGGACGCCAGTAGTTCTTGAAGGATATTTCGTACGGCGGACTTCGCATCCTCGAAACGCAGCGACGGGTTTTCTGATCGTGGCCGTGGGAAAGACATTGGTTTCCTCTTTCGTGGGTCCAGCGAAGAACGCGCGAACCACTTAATGGATGCGTTGGAAACCGAACCTTTTGCGGAATTCGGCAGCAGATGCCACCAACGGTAAGCTATCAGACCCTAAGCGGACAAGTGCTTCCACAAATTTATTGCCTCGCTTTCGACCCCGAGCCGTTTTGCCCCAGCCGTGGCTTCGCCCCAGCAAAAGGTCGCTGAATGTTGGCACGATGGCGCGCTGGTAGGGTTTGATCAGCGCGAAGCCGTCACCTCTCGTTCCTTGCGAATAGTCGCCGGTTGAAGAGCTTCGATCGCGCACGCGCGGGACTGATCGACGATACGGTGCTTCGAAATGAGAGGGTGGCTCTCATTTTCTCCAAATACCGGAAAGGTGCCCGGCGGCCTAGATTCCCGTCGATCACAGCCGGACACCTCGCGCCGACGGTTAGTTCAGTAGCGAGGGGAGCCGAGGAATGATGCGTCCCACTGGCCCCTTGGTGTCCAATGCGCATCTTACCTCTGAACCAGAAAGACGAATTAACATGAACGCCATCACAAACGTCGAGGAGAAAGTCGAGCCGCTCGAAAAGATGCGTGCGCTGCTCGGCCGTTCTGATCGTCAGCAAGGGCGTCGCACTCGTCGAACCGATCAAATGAGTCCCGGAGGCGTCGTTCGCAAAGGATGCATGTCATGACAGTCCAGCAGTCAACTCAAAGAATGCACATTTCCCGGCGCTCCCTGCTGTTCGGCAGCGTAGCGATCGGACTTTCGGAGGCCATTATCCCGTTGGCGGCTGCCGCCGCGGACGCCGTCAACGTAGTTCCGGCTGGCATCGGCGATATCCGCCCGTTCAATGCCAAAGCTCCCGAGGCCGCACTTGTTGACCTGCGGCAACGTCTGGCCGCGACGCGGTGGCCGGATGGTGAAACGGTCACCGATCGGTCTCAGGGTGTTCAGCCCGAGAGGCTGAGAGAACTGGCCGACTACTGGCAGTCGTCCTACGACTGGCGAAAGGCGGAAAGGAAGCTCAACTCCTTTCCGCAGTTCCTCACGAACATTGACGGAGTCGACATCCACTTCATTCACGTCCGATCGAAGCACGAAAACGCGCTGCCGTTGATTATGACTCACGGTTGGCCGGGATCGGTCTTTGAGCTGCTGAACGTCATCGGCCCGCTTACCGATCCCACAGCACACGGCGGGAAGGCGGCCGACGCGTTTCATCTGGTAATCCCCTCGATCCCCGGCTTCGGTTTCTCCGGAAAGCCGACGGACAAGGGCTGGGATCCCCAGCGTATCGCCGCTGCATGGGACACGCTGATGAAGCGCCTCTCCTACGAGCGCTACGTCTCGCAGGGCGGCGACTGGGGAGCGATCATCAGCGACGCCCTAGGCCGACAGGCGCCCCAAGGATTGCTGGGCATCCATGTCAACCGGGTGGAGCGCGCGGCCACGTTTCCTCAGGACGCCGCACAGGCCTTGATGAACGGCACGCCCGCGCCCGACAGTCTGTCTCCGGAAGAGAAAGTGATCTTCAATGAAGCTCGCGACTTCCTAAACAACGGCTTCGGCTATGCGGCCATCATGGGCACGCGGCCGGAGACGATTGGGTACGGCCTTGCGGATTCCCCTGTCGGTCTCGCAGCGTGGCTCTACGACAAGATCGCAGACTGGGTGTTCACACGCGGAGATCCGGAAAAGGCCCTTGGCAAAGACGCCATCCTCGACAACATCACGCTTTACTGGCTGACGAACACCGGCCCTTCGAGCGGCCGGATCTACTGGGAGAACGTGGGCGCGATGGCGAAGTTGACCCCCATCAAAGTGCCTGTCGCAGTCACGGTGTTTCCAGGGGAAGTCTACAAGCCGCCGAAGAAATGGCTCTCCAAGGCCTATCCCGAGCTTGTCTACTACAATCGGGTTGCCAAGGGCGGACACTTCGCCGCTTGGGAGGAACCCGAACTCTTCAGTGAAGAAATCAGGACCGCGTTCAGAACGTTACGGTCTTGAAGTACCGCTTCAGAAGACGTCCGTTGAGCAAGTCGTCTGACGTGGAAAGTGCGGCTTGAGCAACGCGTCCGGCTGCAAGTCGATATCAGCAAATGTTGCCCGAAGGGCTATAGGGACGGAGGGCATGTGGCCTTCCGCGAACGACCCCGGCCGATGCCGACGCGGCCGGAATATCCATCATCTATCAGGAACTGAGCGTCATCAACGAACTCTCCGCCCCGGAAAACCTGTCGCCACGCTCGGTGCTGCGA
>NZ_JBNDHT010000268.1:0-2674 GCF_056755115.1 Rhizobium sp. SVR5-2C
CGCCCGCCCGAAATCCGCTCGCCGCAAGGCAAAGGTAGCCTAGCCAACGTCATCAAAGATCGAGATCCGTCATGCTCTCCAGATCCGTGCACCAACGCCGCTTCGCACCGCAACCCGCCGCTACCGCCGCAAATACCGAAACTAAAAACCGCTGGAGCGAACTCAAAATTGGATAAAACTTGGGGGCAAGGTCACTAGCAATCCAGTTTGCTAACCGGCAGTGACACGTGAAAAGTTGCCCCGCCAGAAAGACCGGCTTCGGCCCAGAGGTGTCCGTCGTGTGATTCGACGATGCTGCGACATATGGCTAGACCTAGTCCCAACCCGTCAGCCTTGGTCGTGAAGAATGCGTCGAACAACCGAGTAAGGTTCTCATGAGGTATTCCAGGGCCTGTATCCGAGACCGCGACCTTCGCCACGCCGGGGGGTAGATAGCTCGAAGTTAGGTGTATATCTCGTGACGAGGAGGCAGTCGCCCCGACGGCCTCTACCGCGTTCGATAGCAGATTCAAGACCACTTGCTGAATCTGAACGCGGTCAACAAAAATCGTTGGCATTTGATCATCGAAATCAGTTTGGATGGATACTCTTCTCAAGCTTGCGTGCGGCATTACCAGAGTCATGGTCTCGACGAGTAGCGCGTTTAAGTCGACTGCCTCGCGCTTGGGCGGCTCCTTCTTCATCAGCCTGCGCGTCCGGTCGAGAATTTTACCGGCCCTGAGCCCCTCAGCGGCGATACCTTGAAGCGTCTTCCGAGCCTCAGAGATGTTCGGCGGCTCATTCCTCAACCAGTTCAGTGCGGCGTAGCTGTTGGTCACGACACTCGCAAGTGGTTGCCTCAGCTCATGGGAGATTGCAGCGGACATTTGGCCGATCGTAGCCACACGATTAGCATGGGCAAGCGTGGCTTCGATGTGTGTTCGCTCTGTAATTTCGCGAACTAATTTGTCATGGCTGGCCGCGAGTTCAGCGGTCCTGAGGCCAACCAGACGATCAAGTTCTGCCGCGCGGCGCTGTTGCTCCGAAAGCCGCGCGTTATACTGCAGGCAGACGACCGCCTGGTTCACTGTGGCCTTCAGGAGCAGCCGCTCCGGTTGCTGCGGGAACTCGGCGCGGCGGGCACCGACAATGGCCACACCGAATTCGTTCTGCAGGCCGATTCCAGAATAGATGAACGACAACTCCTCATTATTATGCTGGATTCTGCTCCCGTCGTTTAGGACTTCGGCGGAGGAGGAGAGCCAAACGGCCAGCGCGGAGTTCAGGATTTCGATGCTGACCTGGTCTGACCAATTCGTAGAATTCCGGCTTATCTCGATCGCCTTTTCGCGGTCATAGCCCTGCAGGCGAACAAACACAAAGTCTGCACGGAGAGCATCGGTAAGCACGTCCGCTAGATTGTTGGCCATACGGGTTGAGCTTGCGCCAGACCAAACCGCTGGCAGCGTCAGGATGCCGAGTAGATCGCCGATGCAAGCTTTCAGATTTCTGATCTCCGTGCTTTGTGGATCATCTGCTTGCATTGGCAATCGCCTCCTTCAAGCGGCCCGCTTTCCTCTAGAGCAGCGAGCGCAGGCGTCGTTTCTCCTTAATTGCCCGCTGGCCCGTTCTATGTCATCTTAGGCCGGCAGGTCTGAGAAGGCTACCTCCCGCGTGAGGCCGGCTCCCAATGGAGATAGTCAGGCAGCTAGCAGCCCAACGTTCGGAGGATGCTATGAGCAGCGTTTATCATTCGATAGGAGCCCTTTCACAGAGCACGAAGCGTGAGCTTCCCGATGCTTTAGGGCATATCTGCGGACTGTTTCTTGACGCGGATGAGGAGTACCGCGTGCTCCTACCGTTCATAAAGGAAGGGTTGGATAAAGGCGAGAGGGCGCATCACGTTGTTGACCCCTCCCGGAAGGAGGAACACATCCACCGTATGACGGCGGCCGGAATAGATGTGGATGCGGTTAGGAAGTCCGGCCAATTCCTGCTTCGCGACTGGTCTGATATCTTTTTCAAAGATGGCGCCTTTGAGCAAAAAAGGGTCTTTGCAGCGTTCTCGGATGTGAGCATCGAAAGCACCCGGTTAGGATATCCCCGGACCCGGTTTATCGGGCACATGGAATGGGCGGTTGCGGGCGACCGCGATGAGCTCATCGAGTATGAAGCGAGCTTTGAGCAGAGTGTGAGCCAATCTCCACCTAACGGAGACGCTGTGATCTGCGTATATCGCATCGAGAACTGGGGCGGCGACTTGGTCATTAGGAGTCTTAGGACTCACCCGCTCGTTATAATAGGAGGCGTGCTCCACGAGAACCCGTTTTATATCAGACCCGAAGAGGTGTTATCTGACCTGAGGCTTCGTAGAGCGGCCCATCAAAGATGTTGCTGAGTATTTCGTTGGCGTTCAAGGTCTTCGTGCGGAGGGCAAAGTTCCCAACAGCTGTTATTTGCCGCAGCCGTTAGCTCACCGGCACATTTACCCCCGTTGTGCATCGCAAGTCCGGTTCGCTTAGCCTCGCGGGCCTTCAGCAGCTTCAAATAGGTCTGAAAGTCTTTGAAGAGTAAGCGCGATTTTCCCTGCACGTTGACGGGTGCGATACCGATGGATCGTCGTAAGCGGTGTCCCGGTCGCACCTTGACCAACATGCTTCAAGTAGTTTCGAGGATTGCCGCCATGACGAGACGG
>NZ_JBNDHT010000269.1:0-2666 GCF_056755115.1 Rhizobium sp. SVR5-2C
GTCTGGGAGGAGACGGCGGTCGCCTTCAGGCCTTCGATGACCGTCGAGCTGCGGTCGACGCCTTGCAGCTTCGTCACGAGACTGGATTGTAAGTTTGCCCACTGTGCGGAGATCGAAAGGCCGTTGGCCGTGCGGATTTCGGCCGGTGAATCGAGCTCCCAAACGATGTGGCCCGGGGCGTAAACCTGTGCTGCGGAGCGAAGCTCGCCAAAGGAGGCGGAGACACCGTTCATCTTGTCATCCACATCGACTTTCGAGCAAAAGAGGCCGATGCGGAACGGATAGCCGCGAAAATCGATATCGTCACATTCGCCGCTGACCCCGGCTGTCGTGCGCGGCGCGATTGCTCTCAGCACCGTCTCCTTGAGCTGACCAGCCGCATAGAACCAGCCACCGGTATAGATCGCGATGAAGAGAACGATGCCCAAGCCGAGCAACCAGAATTTTCTGCCGCTGCCGGATTGGCTTGACGCTGCCATGATGCTTCTCCAATGGTGAATCGCGAATGAGGGAGTTTCGGTCTGGCCTGCGATATGGACGAATTTTGGGTGTTTGGCTACGGATCCTTGATGTGGAATCCAGGCTTTGAGTTTCTTGAGCGGTCTCAGGCTCTTGTTTACGGCTACCGGCGTTCCCTATGCGTCCATTCCTGGGTCCATCGCGGCACGCAAGAAAATCCGGGGCTTGTGCTCGGCCTCGATCGCGGCGGCTCCTGCCGGGGCATGGCGTTTCGCGTGGATCCCGAGAAGTGGGACGAGGTGATCGACTATTTGCGTGCCCGTGAGCTCGTGACCAATGTCTACCTGGAGCGCCGTGTGCAGCTAGTGCTTCCCGGCCGCCGTACGATCAAGGCCATCGCCTACATCGTCGATCGCGATCATCTGCAATATGCCGGCGCGCTCGAGGCCCTCGCCGCTGCGCGTGTGGTAAGCGAGGCCAGAGGGCAGTCAGGGCCGAACGACGCTTATGTCTTCAATACGCTTGCCCACCTGAAGGAGATGGGTATTCGCGACCACTGGTTGGAAGAGGTCGCAGGCGAGGTCAAGCGGCTGCACGCGGCCTAAGCCGAGGCTGCCTTCGCGCTGCGCAATTGCGCCAAGCGTTCGACGGCTGTCGGCGGCAGCGGCAGGTGTGGATTGCGCTCCACCGTATCGATCAGGAGCTCGTCGCTCGCCTTCTCGGTCACGCTGATCAGATGCTCGAAAAACGCATCCGGGTCCATGCCCGGCTGAATGGCAGGCAGAATGCGAACCTTGAAGTGGCCGGGACGGCGGATGGCGCTCCGGCGCGGCCAGAACAGGCCGGGATGCATGGCGACCGGCACGACGGGGATGCCGAGGTCCCGATACATGCGGGCAATTCCGTACTTGTAGATCGGCTCGGCGCCCGGCGGACGGCGCGTTCCTTCCGGATAGATGATCAGCTGGCGGCCTGTCGCCAGTTCCTCCTTGGTGCGCTTCAGCACTTCCACCATGACCTTGCCGCGTGCGCCGCGATCAACCGGGATCATGCGTTGCTTCTTGGCGTACCAGCCGAAAAGCGGGATCCACATCAGTTCGCGCTTGAGGATGTAAACCGGGTCTCTCAGCCACGGCAGCAGGGCGTACGTGTCCCAGAAGGACTGGTGTTTCGGGGCCAGAATAAAGCTGCCGTCCGGCAGGTTTTCCATGCCCTCGATTTCGAAGGTCGTCCCGACGATCTTTTCCATCAGCCAGTGGTTCGAGAGCGCCCAGTTCTTCGGGATGGCATAGGCCGTTTTGCGCGGAACGATGAAATAATACGGCGAAAGCACGATCATCCGGAGGATGAGATTGGAGTAGAAGATCGTGTTGAAGAGAACGGAACGCAGGGCGATCATGAAATTTTCCAAAGCCAGTATCGGCGCCAGAGGCTGCTGGCACTGCCTACACGATAATGGCCGTCATAAAAAGCGTCCGATGAAAATCAGTTCTGGGCGGTATTACCAGCGGAGCGAAGGCCGGCATGGCGTCCAAAGCCGGTCATGTTGCGCGCAGCTGCCAGAAGCACCTTGACGTATTCGGCAAGCATGACACGAAGTGCATTCGGATCGGTGAACCAGGCGCGGGTCTTCAGGTCGGAGTTGACGACCGGGTAGGGGATGAATTGCGTTTCAGCATCGACATAGGCAAGTTCGGCCAGGCTGCGCGGCATGTGGTAGTTGTTGGTGACGACCAGAACGCTCTTGTAACCTTTGGCATGGATCCAGTTCGAGGCTTCCTGCGCGTTGCCGATCGTGTCGATTGCGTCGTAACCGATGTCGACGCAGCAATTGAAAAGCTCGGCCGAAGCGGATGTGGTCTTGCGAATCTGTCCCGGTGTTGTGGATGGATGAACGCCCGATATGAGCAGGCGCTTGCCTGCACCTTTCTCGAGCAGCGCGACGGCTTGATCGATGCGTTGATAGCCCCCTGTCAGAACGACGATGGCATCGGCTTTCGGTTCCGCCGGAGGCTTCAAGGTTGTCACGGAGTCGGCAAATCGCAGAAAACCGACGAAGAGAAGCGCAGTTGCGAGCACGCAGGTGAACCCGCCCCACCTCAACATCCGGCGGATGGGACCACGACGCGGGGCCTCGACACGGTAGCTCGCAAGCGCCGGGTCAGGACGAATCGGATTGCGTCTAGTTTGGCCCATGGTCATGAGTC
>NZ_JBNDHT010000270.1:0-2543 GCF_056755115.1 Rhizobium sp. SVR5-2C
GAATGGACTGACCGATGCTGGATGATCCCCGCTCCCACGGGCTTTGGGAAAGGACCGCTCCGCAGCCGCCGGAAACACCGGCGCTGGACGGTACGGTATTGGCCGATGTCGTGGTCGTCGGCGGCGGTTACACGGGGCTTTCGTCCAGTCTTCATCTTGCCGAGGCCGGGTCGAAGGTCGTGCTGCTCGAAGCCAAGGAAATCGGCTTCGGCGGGGCTGGCCGCAATGTCGGGCTTATCAATGCCGGCATGTGGGTGATGCCAGACGATCTGCCTGGCGTGCTCGGTCCGGTCTATGGTGAGCGGCTGCTCGACCTTCTGGGCAATGCGCCACGCCTCGTCATGGAGCTGATCGAAAAGCACGGCATTGCATGCGAGCTTGAAAAGAACGGCACGCTCCATTGCGCCGTCGGTGCGGAGGGGCTGAAGGAAATCGAGGCGCGTGCCGCGCAATGGTCTGCGCGCGGAGCCCCGGTCAAGCTTCTGGACGCTGCTGAGACCGCGCGCCGCATCGGCAGCACTGCTTACGCCGGTTCGCTGCTTGATATGCGCGCCGGAACGCTGCAGCCGCTCGCCTATGCCCGCGGCTTGGCGCATGCAGCCGTCAAGGCTGGCGTTTCCCTCCATACATCGAGCCCGGTCATCGTGACCGAGCGAAATGGCGGCCGATGGACAGTGAAAACCGCGACGGGCCAGGTGACCGCTGAATGGATCATCGTCGCGACGGATGCCTATAGCACTGGGCCCTGGGAGCAGGTGCGCAGCGAGCAGGTGCATCTTCCCTATTTCAACCTGGCGACCGCGCCGCTCGGTCACAACCTGCAACAGTCCATCCTTCCCGGCCGCGAAGGCGTCTGGGACACAAAGGAAATCCTCTCCTCGTTCAGGATGGACCAAGCCGGCCGCCTTGTTTTCGGCAGCGTCGGGGCGCTGCGCAACACCGGTGCCGCAGTCCATAAAGCCTGGGCGAGGCGGTCCCTCAAGAAACTCTTTCCGCAGATCGGCGATGTAGAGTTCGAATACGAGTGGTACGGCAAGATCGGCATGACCGACAATGCACTGCCGCGCTTCCACAAATTCGCGCCCAATGTCGTGGGCTTCTCTGGCTATAATGGCCGCGGCATTGCGCCCGGCACGGTCTTCGGCCGTACGCTGGCGGAGCATATTCTCGGCAAGATCGGTGAAGCCGATTTGCCGCTGCCCTTGACGGACCCGAGGGAGCCGGGGTTCCGCGCACTCAAGGAAATGTGGTACGAAGCCGGCGCCCAGGTCGCGCACTTCGCCGATGCACGCTTTTAAGAACAAGAAGGTTGGAAACACATGACCATCGCTAGCCTCGATCTCGCAGCCGAAACGAAGAAGCTGCTGTCCGAACTCGGCGTTGACGCCGCCCGCTATACCGGCGGCACGCTGCGCGTCACCTCGCCGGTCACGGGCAAGGAAATCGGCCTGCTCAAGGAGCATTCCGTCGCCGATGCCAAAAAGGCGATCGACGAAGCGCATAAGGCTTTCGCCGAATGGCGGGCCGTGCCGGCGCCGAAGCGCGGCGAACTGGTCCGCCTGCTTGGCGAGGAGCTTCGTTCGGCGAAGTTAGCGCTCGGCCGTCTCGTTTCGATCGAAGTCGGCAAGATTACTTCCGAGGGCCTTGGCGAGGTCCAGGAGATGATCGACATCTGCGATTTCGCCGTCGGCCTTTCGCGTCAGCTCTACGGCCTGACGATCGCCACCGAGCGCTCCGAACATCGCATGATGGAGAGCTGGCATCCGCTCGGCGTCGTCGGCATCATTTCCGCGTTCAATTTCCCGGTTGCCGTCTGGTCGTGGAATGCGGCGCTGGCGCTCGTCTGCGGCAACTCGACCGTCTGGAAGCCGTCGGAAAAGACGCCACTCACGGCCCTTGCCGTGCAAGCGCTGTTCGAGAAGGCGCTGAAGCGTTTCGTCGCCGAAGGCGGCCAGGCGCCGGCGAACCTCTCGACGCTCTTGATTGGCGGCCGCGATGTCGGCGAAGTTCTTGTCGATCACCCGAAGGTGCCGCTGGTTTCCGCCACCGGCTCCACGGCCATGGGCCGCGCCGTCGGTCCACGTCTGTCGCAGCGTTTCGCCCGTGCCATCCTCGAACTCGGCGGTAACAACGCCGCGATCATCTGCCCGACGGCCGATCTCGATCTCACCCTTCGCGGCGTCGCCTTCTCGGCCATGGGGACTGCCGGCCAGCGCTGCACGACGCTTCGCCGCCTCTTCGTGCATGAGAGCGTCTACGATCAGCTCGTTCCGCGCCTGCAGAAGGCCTATGGATCGGTCACGATCGGCAACCCGCTGGAGAACGGCACGCTGGTTGGTCCGCTGATCGACAAGGCGGCTTTCGACAAGATGCAGTCGGCGCTTTCCGACGCGAAGTCGGCGGGCGGCAAGGTCACCGGCGGCGACCGTGTTGAGAACGGTTCTGCCGATGCCTTCTATGTGCGTCCGGCGCTGGTCGAAATGCCGTCGCAGACGGGTCCGGTCGAGCACGAGACCTTCGCGCCGATCCTCTATGTCATGAAG
>NZ_JBNDHT010000271.1:0-2522 GCF_056755115.1 Rhizobium sp. SVR5-2C
GCTTGAAGATCCGGTTGCCGGTGAGAAGATTGTCGATGTCATCCAGCGCCTTCAAGAAGGGGTCGCACCAGTCGCCGATATCCTGGACGAGCTTTTCCGGCAGATCCTGGTGGACACCGCCCGGGCGGAAGTAAGCGGCATGCATGCGCGAACCGGAAGCGCGCTCATAGAACACCATCAGCTTTTCGCGCTCTTCGAAGCCCCAGAGCGGCGGCGTCAGAGCGCCGATGTCCAACGCCTGCGTCGTGACGTTCAGCAGATGCGACAGGATACGGCCGATTTCCGAATAGAGCACGCGAATCAGCTGGCCGCGAATCGGGATTTCGATGCCGAGCAGCTTCTCAACGGCGAGCGCGTAGGCATGCTCCTGGTTCATCGGCGCCACGTAATCGAGGCGATCGAAATAGGGCACGGCCTGCAGATAGGTCTTTGTTTCGATGAGCTTTTCGGTGCCGCGATGCAGCAGCCCGATGTGCGGATCGACGCGCTCCACAATTTCGCCGTCAAGCTCGAGGACAAGACGAAGAACGCCGTGTGCCGCCGGATGCTGCGGTCCGAAATTGATGTTGAAGTTGCGGACGTTATGTTCTGTCATGGCGATGAGCTCGCGTTCTCAGATAAACAGTGATGAGCGGGCGCCAACCCGCCGCACGCCTTCGAATTATTGCTTCGCTTTTTCGTCGCCCGGCAGCACGTAGTCGGTGCCTTCCCAAGGCGACAGGAAGTCGAAGTTACGGAATTCCTGCTTCAATTCGACAGGCTCGTAAACGACCCGCTTTGCAGAATCGTCGTAACGAACTTCGACGAAACCGGTGGTCGGGAAGTCCTTGCGAAGCGGATGGCCTTCGAAGCCGTAGTCGGTCAGGATGCGGCGCAGGTCCGGATGGCCGGTGAAGAGCACGCCGTACATGTCCCAGGTCTCACGCTCGAACCAGTCGGCGCCCGGATAAACCCCGAAAGCGGACGGAACCGGCGTATCCTCGTCGGTCGCCACCTTCACGCGGACGCGCAGGTTCTTCTTCGGCGACAGAAGATGGTAGACGACGTCGAAACGCTGCTCGCGCTGCGGCCAGTCGACGCCGCAGATGTCCGTCAGGTTGACGAAGCCGCAATTGGCGTCATCGCGCAGGAAGGTCAGCAGCGGGATCAGGTTGTCGCCGGTCGTCGTCAGCGTCAGCTCGCCATATTTGATCTGCGAGGCAGCAATCAGGTTGCCGCGTGCTTCCGATACGTAGGACGAAAGCTCAGTAAGGGCTTCGCTCATGTCTGTTGTCCTTAACCCCTTACCGCTCGATCGTGCCGGTGCGCCGGATCTTCTTCTGCAGCAGAAGCACGCCGTAAAGCAGCGCCTCGGCCGTGGGCGGACAGCCCGGCACATAGATGTCGACCGGCACGACGCGATCGCAGCCGCGAACCACCGAGTAGGAATAGTGATAGTACCCGCCGCCATTGGCGCAGGAGCCCATAGAGATGACGTACCGTGGCTCCGGCATCTGGTCGTAGACCTTGCGGAGCGCGGGGGCCATCTTGTTGGTGAGCGTGCCGGCAACGATCATGACGTCCGACTGGCGCGGCGAAGCGCGCGGCGCAAAACCGAAGCGCTCGACGTCGTAACGCGGCATCGACACCTGCATCATCTCGACGGCGCAGCAGGCGAGACCGAAGGTCATCCACATCAGCGAGCCCGTGCGGGCCCAGTTGATCAACTCGTCGGTCGAGGTGACGAGAAAACCCTTATCGGCAAGCTCGTTGTTGATCTCGCCGAAGAACGCGTCATTGCTGCCGATCGGCTTGCCGGTCGAGGGATCGATGATCCCTTTCGGCTGCGGCGCGACGAGCGTGTTGTTTTGGGTCACTCCCATTCCAGGGCCCCCTTCTTCCATTCATAAATAAAGCCGATGGTCAGCACCAGGAGGAAGACCATCATGGACCAGAAGCCGAACCAGCCGATGGCGCCGAAGGAAACGGCCCACGGGAAGAGGAAGGCGACCTCGAGGTCGAAGATGATGAAGAGAATCGAAACGAGATAGAATCGGATGTCGAACTTCATGCGCGCGTCATCGAATGCATTGAAGCCGCATTCGTATGCGGAAAGCTTTTCCGAATCCGGCGCCTTGAAGGCCACGGCAAAGGGCGCAATGAGAAGCGCCAGGCCGATAACCAAGGCGATGCCGATGAAAATCGCGATCGGAATATAGGAACTGAGAAGTTCAGTCATCATGTTCATCCCTACTTGCCGGTGCGCCGGGCGGCGCAACGGGCAAATGCCCCGAGCAAGCGTACGTGCGTTGCAACACGCCGTGGTTAGCGCAGGCAGCGCCGTGGTGCAAGACTTTTAGAAAGCCAATTGGCACTGTCACGAGGCGACCTTATACAGCCGTGAGAAATCCGTACAAGTTGCGACGGCCGCATGGCAGCAAACCGAGAGGCGCACGGCTTGGAAAGAATGGCGCGAGTGACGGGGCTCGAACCCGCGACCTCCGGCGTGACAGGCCGGCACTCTAACCGACTGAGCTACACCC
>NZ_JBNDHT010000272.1:0-2233 GCF_056755115.1 Rhizobium sp. SVR5-2C
CACCGGCTCAGTCCGCACGTGATCGAAGGACGGCGTCCGTCTGCGCGAGCGACCTATTCGCCTGATGACGGCAAGGTTGCCGGTGTCTTTGTGGGCGGGGCGAATGGTGCTTACGAGTACGACCAGTTGGCACTCAACTCGATCGTCCGCGCCGTGACGCATCTCCAGGAGCAAGGTTGGCGCGTGCTGGTTTCTACGTCGCGGCGGTCGAGCGAGGCGACACTTGAACAGCTGCTGAGGCTCCGCAGCAACCGCCTCCAGGTTTGGGACGGCGCACTTCCAAATCCCTATCTCGACTTTGTTGCCGCTGCGGACGCTTACCTCATCGCGAAGGACTCCATCACCATGCCGTGCGAAGCACTGGCATCCGGAAAGCCGGTCTATTCATTGGACCTCACCAAGATCCCAGGTCAGCGTCTTGAGAAATTCGAGCGCTTCCACCGCGATTTGCAGCAGACCCTTCGGCTTACAAGACCTTTCGAAGGAAGCCTCGAACCCTACGACTACAAACCGCTGAATGAAGCTGCGAGGCTGTCCGCCATCATCCGCGACGAAATGAGCCTTCCTGCTCGCTAGGCTCTCCCCGCCATAACAGCAATCCCGTCGTTTCCGCGACTTCCGGGTCTGCCGTATAAATTGGGCAGCGGAGGCTCATCAATGTCTTGAGCATCCGAAAGTCGGTATCGCCATGCATCCGGACGAGATTCTCGCTGTTATAGGCGTGGCCGGTGGAGCGAGGATTGATGCCGCTCAGGATGACGCACGACGCCCCGCTATGAAGCGCGAACATCGCGGCAATCACTCCATTCGAGTACTTCGTTGATGCATCCAGCTCAAAGTTGAGGATACCGCTGACCGCCCGTACCAACGCAACGCGCCGATAGCGGTCAATGATGTGAAGTTCGTCGTAGCCGTAGTCAAACCGCTTCAATCCGGCCTCCAGCCGCGAAAGGCCATGCCTCCACAGCATCAAGTAGAGCGTGCCTGTGCGTTTGGCTTGAAGGACCCTGCGGACCTCGCGGGCGTTGGTGTTTTCGCCTTCGATCTGGTTGAACATCATGACGGTGATGTCGGGCTTCGAAATCCCCCACCGCTCAAGCGCCTGCTGCGCCGCATTGATCGTGATCAGGCGATACGAGCCATCCAAGCCCACCGGCCTGGATGCGACAGGCGCAGAACCGACGACCACCACCTTCTTATCCGCGAGTGTCGGATCCACCCACGGCTTTGGCCTTAGCCATTGGTATTTGATGAAGCGGTAAAGCCACTGTTTTGCCTCGAACAGTTTCCGGCGCACGATCCCCAACCGCTCATCTCCTTCCGATCATTCGATCGTTTTCAGCCACCGTCACGGCCGCCCGCAGCGAACGTCGATACCTTTTTCAAACTGAATGTAGTATTCGATAATATATGTCAGGCACACGATAAAACGGAATTAGTTGCGATGGCGATGGACCCGGCTCTAAAGAGCGTCAAAGGCAGCAGAAAATCACGCTCGCCCGATGAAGCCACGCTAGAAACTATAAAGTTCGAACATCAACGTTGGCTTACGAAGCTGGGAATATTGGATCGGCCCTGGCTCATACTGGGTTCGGCACCGGAGCCCACTCTCCCATCGGACATTCTGCGAAACTGCGCCCGGGTCGACATTAACAACGCGGGCCGAACGGCAGAAATGTTGGGCCTGGGACCAGCCGACCTGACAATACGCAAGCGGAGGAAAACCTGGAAAGAGCATCCGCGGTTGCGCACCCGCGGATTGCTTTGGTTTCACACCGCCCCGTTGTTCATGATGCGTCTTCGGCTGTTGCTGAAGCCGGCCGTCAGGGTCGGCAGCCTCAAGCGGGCCACCAAGGATGAGCGTGATGCGATCGTCCGCCGGATCGTCGGCTCCATCCCTCAGGACATTGGGCGCTATGGCAAGGCAACGAATGGCGTCGCTAGCGTTTGTTATGCGCTGTTCCTGGGCGTGCCAACGGTGGTGCTATCCGGCATCTCGGTTGTGAAAATGGGGCATTCCTACAACGAGGTCGGAAAGCTCAGGAAGCAGATAGACGAGGATCGGTATGTGCTTCAGAAGCTCAGTAGCTTCCCCAATGTTGTCACGACAGAGCCGGAGCTATCTCGTGAGACCGGAATAAGGCTGGTGACAGGCATGTCTGAGCTGCGATAGATACAACGACGCCTTTCCTCGTATTTCCCGTAGGCTTGCCGTGGGGTGTAGGACTGTCAA
>NZ_JBNDHT010000273.1:0-2227 GCF_056755115.1 Rhizobium sp. SVR5-2C
CGCCCGACACGCAACAGTTCCGCGACTCCTTCGCGCAAAGCCTCGTCAGCGCTTCGCGCCGAAGACGAAGATGAAGGGGAGGGCGGCGATGACCGCGGCGAAAGGCTGCTGCCGGATCTTGTCTTCGAGTTCGCGAACGAAGCTCCGAGCCGCCGCCTTCGCGACCCATACCGTTCCCGATGGCGTTGGTGCACGGATCGTTCAGCGGTCTTGATGTAGGCGAACGGCGATCTCAATAGCCGGTCTGTCTCAGTCATGCCTTTCAAACACAATTCCGCCCGCCGTCATCTGATCGGGAAGATGAAATTCAAGGTGACGAACTGGCCGGAATATGAGGCGGGCCTCCGCCGACGTGGCAGCTTGACCCTGTGGCTGGCGCCGGAGGCGGTTGCCATGTGGGTTGCTCCACGACGAACAACGCGTGGTGGCCAGCCTCGCTATTCTGATCTTGCCATCGAGACAGCCTTGTCCCTCGGCATGGTGTCCGGACTGCGGCTACGCCAAGCCGAAGGCTTCCTGGAATCGGTGTTGCAATTGATGGGGTTGGCACTCTCCGTCCCCGATCATACCACGCTCAGCCGTCGGGCACGGACATGGCAATCGCCCAGCAAACGGCGGGATCCTCAGTTCCTCTGGACGGACGGGTGCATGTTCTTGTCGATAGTACAGGCCTTCAAATCTATGGCGCGGGCCAGTGGCTGAAGGAGAAACATGGCGCCAAATCCCGTCGCGGTTGGCGCAAACTGCATCTGGCGCTGGATGCTGATAGCGGCGAGATCATCGCCCACCACAATGACCGACCAGGACACAGGCGATGCCTCGCAGGTGGGGCCACTTCTCAATCAGATCGACGGTCCAATCGGACGGTTAACCGCCGATGGTGCCTATGATGGAAAGCCCATCTACGACGCGATCATCAACCACAGTGCCGATGTTGCCATCATCAGTCCGCCACGGGTCAATGCAGTCGAACCGGCCAGGAATCGATCTCCCGGCCAAAGGGATCAGCATATCGCCGCGATAAGCATAGACGGGCGGATGAACTGGCAAGCTTCCACCGGCTACGGCAAGCGTGCGCGGGTCGAGACTGCCATCGGACGATACAAATCCATCATCGGACCGCGTCTGCGGGCTCGGTCGTTTCATGCTCAGCAGACGGAAGTCGCCATCGGCTGCGCCGTCCTCAACCGCATGCTTGCCTGGCGCCCGCCCGAAATCCGCTCGCCGCAAGGCAAAGGTAGCCTAGCCAACGTCATCAAAGATCGAGATCCGTCATGCTCCAGATCCGTGCACCAAGGCCCCCCCCGCGACAGATGCGCGTCTCAAGCAAACGCCATTCAGTCACGCGGTTTAAGGTGGCCGATATCCGTGAAAATACTTTAAATGCAGGCGTACGTTGGCCATCTTTTGAGAATGCGTCGTGTGGTCCCTCAACGTGTTAAACCGCAAGACGTGTATGTGGCGATTGACAAGCTGTAAGAGGATTGCGCTTGTCCTCCACGAGCCGGCAACAAATGCCGCCAAATATGGAGTTCTCGGGATGAGCGAGGGCCGACGTGTAACATCTTGGGACGTTTCCGACGCTCTTCAAAGTACCTGGTAGGAGTCTGGCGGGACCGGCATCGCCGAGCCCACTCGAACCGGCTTCGGATCAAGGCTGACCAGGCGGACGGTTGAAGGCCAATCCCCTTGGGTGGATAGGGGGGTGCGAAAGAAGGCGGTGGCAGACGAGGTCGATCTGCAAGATTTGCGTGGACTTTATACCCAAGAGCGACGCAACACCGCGGCTACTTTATCGCTGGCTCGAGCGGGCTAGAACATTGGAGGTCCGTCGAAGGCCACCAGCGACCCCGGCGCGCCAATGCTCTTTTACTCCTTGTATAGCAGCATTGTGGCGGCTTCGCGTCTGGAGCTCTCGACGATGCGAACTCCTACGCCATCAAAATTTTGTTTTCCTTCTGACTGCGTCAGTCACGGCGATCGGGAACTATCGCTACACGTCGTTGTTCCCGAAAGCCCGCTGCGTCGCCTGGGGCAGTTACCGATGATGGATGGATGGATGGTATGAACCTTGCAAAAATTGACTGCATCATCATCGGAGGTGGTCCTGCGGGATTGACGGCTGCGATTTATCTGGCGCGCTATCACCTGTCTGTAACAGTCTTTGACGACGGAACTAGCAGGGCAGCCAGCATCCCCATCTCCCATAACCACGCGGGCTTTCCCG
>NZ_JBNDHT010000274.1:0-2218 GCF_056755115.1 Rhizobium sp. SVR5-2C
CTCGTGGGTGATGGCGCGCATGTCCTTGAACGGCTGCCAGGGCTCGATGAAATCAGGAAACCGGGTTGCCTCGGTCGTGCCATCGACGTGCTCGACCGTAGCCCGCGACCCGGCCACTCCAACGATCGGATGAAGAATGCAGAAGCCGCAGCGGTTCGTCTCGAAGCCCGTTTCCGAGATGGCTTCGGCCTCGAAGTCGAGCCGCCCGCTGTGTCCGCCAATTCGAACGTCGATAACGAGCGTCGTGTTCTCCGGCCCATTGCAGCGGGCCCGATAGGTGACCTCGAAATGATCATCATTTTGCGCGATCTTTAGGTCGGCGATCTCCGGCCTATAGGTGCCCCAGTCCCGGTCGCGAACGAGGTAGGAGATCGCTCTCAGCACCTCGGTCCCATCGTAGCGGATCGTGCGCAGGCTGCCATCGGCGAGGTCGACTTCGAGCTTTCCGGCCCTAAGGCGAACCGGTGGTGTTTCGACGACACGGGTGCCGTAGAGCAGGAACGGATCGACCGTCATCGCAGCAGCGCTCCGACGTCGACCGTTTGTCCTCTCGCTGCACTTTCATAGGCGCCTTCAACGAGGGCAAAGGTCTTCAAATTGTCGGTCCCGGATGTCGAGTGCTCGGCGCCGCGCTTCAATTGGTCGACCCAGTGCTGCTGGATCTCGTAGACGCTCTCCTGAATGTTGTGCCAGGGGCGCGAGGCCCATGACAATAGCTTGGGGGACACATCCGTCGTGGTGGTGCCCTGCGCGTTGGTTACTTCGAGCCCGTAGCCTCGGGTGAGGCGGATGGTTCCGTCGGAACCGTCCAGTTCGATCAATGTCTCGGGAAAGGGTTCCTTCGAGAGCTTTGTGGCGTAGCTGACGTCCACGACGGATGTCGCGCCGGATTCGTGGTCGAGCAGGATGGTCGCTACGTCTTCGCCTTTGATCTTGGGATTGACCCGTTTCGTCCGAGCCGTGATGGCGGAAACGTCGCCGAGGATATAGCGAGCGATGTCGAGCGTATGGATGCCGAGATCCTCGATGATGAATCGGTCCTGCTCGGCGAGATATGGCTGGCCGGAGAAGACGTCGTAGCCGGACCGGAAGGAGAAGCGGCCCCAAAACGGGGTGCCGATGGCCCCGCCATCCAAAGCCCTGCGGACGGCCTGGATCGGTGTCTGCCAGCGGAAGTTCTCGTGCACCATCAGCGGCACGCCGGCATTGCGGCACGCCTCCACCATCGCCTTTGCGTCCGACAGAGTCTTGGCGAACGGCTTCTGGCAGATGGCCGCGACCTTGTGCCGAGCCGCCATTTCCACAAGGACACGATGGCTCTGGACGGTCGTGGCGATATCGACGAAATCGAAACCTCCGTCGGCAAACAGCGCCTCGGCATCGCTATAGCGTCTGTCGATACCGAACTGGTCTCCGACGATCTTCAGCCGCTCCGGATCGCAATCGCAGATCGCGACGATCCTGGCACCTTCGACATCGTTCCATGCGTGCATCTGGTTGATCGCGAAAAACCCGCAACCGATCAATGCACCCTTCAATTCAGTCATATCAACCTGCCTTTGCCATCTGCATGAGAGTAACGCGTTGCTGCAGGCGGCGCTGCGCCTGGTCGACAACCACGGCGATGATAATCACCAGCCCCTTGATGACCATCTGCCAGAAGGATGAGATGCCCATCATCACCAGCCCGTCCGACAGGATGCCGATCACGAAGGCGCCGATGATCGTTCCGCCGATCGTCCCACGCCCGCCCGACATCGAGGTGCCGCCGAGCACGGCCGCAGCGATTGCGTTGAGTTCGAAGCTTTCGCCGGTTGCCGGGTGCGAGGCCATCAGTTCGGAAGAGATAATGACGCCAACGATCGCAGCGCAAAGTCCGGAGAACATGTAGACGACGATTTTTACGAGATCGACGCGGATACCCGACATGCGCGCGGCGCGCTCGTTGCCGCCGACGGCAAAGATATGGCGGCCGATCGGCGTGGATCGCGCGACATAGGCAGCAAGCAGAGCGAGCACGATCAGGATCCAGATCGACACCGGCAAGCCGAGCACGCGACCGGCGCCGAAGAAGTCGAAACCTGTCGTCGAATACTCCGGACGGCCGACGAGGTTCGGGAAGGTCTGGCCGTCCGAGGACAGCAGCGCGAGACCGCGGGCGATATAGAGCGTACCGAGCGTCGCGATGAAGGGCGCGACATTGAGCTTGGTAATCAGC
>NZ_JBNDHT010000275.1:0-2109 GCF_056755115.1 Rhizobium sp. SVR5-2C
TCTCCGTCCTCGTCACGCATGAAATCGGGATCCGTCAGGGGGACCGCGCCTGGCGTCGTTCCAATCCCGAGAAACCGTCAGATGTTTGCGGTGAAGATGGAACAAGTTGACGATCCAGCCATGCCTTGAAACGAAGCGCTGGCATTGCCGTGCCCACCTGAGCTGCCTGAAGCCTCGTTCTCGTCGTCGTACGGCCAGATGCGAGTTTTCGGCTCGATTGTTCAGTCCTTGTGTGAACGATGCTCAACGCTTGGTATCAACTCAGCCGCTTGCATCGGTCAGGTGCGACATCGGTCGAAGAGTGCTTGGTCATGCCCGCAAATACCGCCGTAGCGAAAACGTACGCAGTCACTCGATCCAGATCACTCTGTCGTCCCAGCCCGCTGGCAGCGGCATCGGACGCTCGATTTCGACGCGCTCGAGCGCAAGGTCTGCAACGCCGTGAGCAAAGAGCCCCGGCATACCTCCGGGATAGTCGACAAGACCGATGATCTTCCCGTCCGCTCCACGCAGCCACGCATTGCCACGACCCTCCATCGCCATGGGTGGAGACAGATCGGCTTTCGTGGGGCGAAGATCATATTGCTTGGCTGTTCCCAGAGCTCCTTCATGCATAGTTAGTTGCACATTGCAGAGGACTATTCCCGTGATCCCACCATTTCGCTCTGCGAAGAGATTTAAAGGACCGTGGCAACGGCCGGAAATGTTCTCAACGCTGACATTCCTGACGACACCGGCAGGCAGCTCCGGACGCCGGTCGAGTTGAGTGATCGTCAACGGTTCACCCGAACCCCAGAATCCGTCCGGCGTCTCGTGGCAGTCCAACTCTATGTCTGAGAAGACAACGTTCTCAATGATCCCGCCGTCGCGCGAGAAGATGCCGAGGCCCCGGTTCGAATCCCGGACCTTGGAACGCATGAAGCGAACATCGCGGATGTCGCCAAAACTCTCCGTGCCGACCTTCAATGCGCAACTATTGCTCTCGATGGTGCAATTCGAGACTTCTATCCTCTCGCAGCGTCCGATGCCCTTTTCGCTCCGGCTCGTCTTCAAGCAAATACCATCGTCAGCTGTGCTGATGGCGACATGGCTGACCGCGACGTCGGTGCAACTATCGATAACAATCCCGTCCGTATTCGGGAGCTGGCGATTGTTGAGCACCTTCGTGTCCTTGATGATCACGTCATGGCAGCGGACCAGGTGGATCGTCCACATGGGAGAATCCTCGATGGCAAAGCCTTCCAACCTGACATTGCGGCAATCCTCGAGCACAAGGACTCTCGGGCGCCTCTCGCTTGGCGTATAGGTGCCCACCATCTCATCAAAACCGGTGCTGAAGGCGCATCCCGCGGCAGCGATCTTTCCTTTGCCGACGACCGCGACGTCGTGCGCGTCTTGTGCGACGATATAGGCCCGGTCTGATCCCTCGGCGATCACACTGACCGAATTTGCGGCGTAGAGCCCGTAGTCGGGAACGAACTCGAGTGTGGCGCCCTCTGCGATTGATAGGGTTATGCCGCTCCCAAGCCGGATGGGCCCGGATACGTGTCGTCCCGCCCGCAGCAGAAGAGTTCCACCACCTCCGCCAACCAGCTTGTCGATCAATTGCTGCAGATCAGCGCCATTTGCTTCGACGGAAATGTCCATTTGTGTCCCCCTTCGCTTTCCCGAGAGTTACGCCGCTCACCTTTATTCGTCAACAGGACGAACTAATTGGATTTGCTCTGTCGGGTTTATATTGACACCCTCGAAAACTCGTATTTAATTCGTCATGGTTACGAACAATTGGTCGGCTTGAGGAGCATAGGGCCGACGTCAGCATGGTTCGAAAATGAGGAGCAAAAAGGGGAACCCTATGAAACCGCTCAAGACAATTATGATGGCTGCGACCGCCATGGCGATGACGATCTCGATTGCTGCGGCATCTGAGCTCAAGATCGTCTGGTACGTCGACAATGATCAGGAAGAGACGAACACTCGCGCCCTTCTCGACCAGTACACCAAACTGCACCCCGACACGACCTTTGACCTTGAGATCACGCCCTATGACGGAATGGTTCAGAAATTCCAGCAATATGCGGCGTCCGGGATCATGCCGGACCTGTCTCT
>NZ_JBNDHT010000276.1:0-2072 GCF_056755115.1 Rhizobium sp. SVR5-2C
GCAGATGCACGGGGCGGTCTGGTTGTCGTACTCCTTCCACCGCGTAAAGGACTTGTTCTGCTTACGGCTGCTCTGGAAGCACCCGACGCGAACGAAGTGTTCGGATTCTTGTCCCGCAGGGCAGTCGGCCTTCGAATGCTGATGGAGCCGGATCTGGTATTTGTTGAGCAGGGTTTCGCAGTCCTGTCCCCCGGCGGTCAGTCCGGCCATATGGGGCCATGTGACCGTGTTGGGACCTGGGGAGGAATGATTGTTGGTGGCGAGATCGGTAAAGCGAATGACCGGTTCGCCGTCAAATTTCACATCGTTCGACCAGCTGTTGAAATATTCCTTGCCGGTATTGTTCGATGTGATGATGCCCTTCTTGGCGGCGCAGCCTGCCTCGGTACCGGACGTTCTCGACAGGTCGGACTTGTTCTTGATGTTGACGGTCTGGCCGCCGATCTTGACCGTACCCGTGCCCTTCTCGGTGTCGCTGGCAAAGCCGAAGCTGGGGTAGGGGATCGGCACGCCAGGGGGCGTCGCCGGGTTCTCGGGCGGGGTGAAGCAGGTATCCGGGAAAACCGCGATGGTTCTGGCGTTCACTGCCCTGCCGGAGATTTCAAGCCCGTTTGCGAAAACGTTCGACATTACGCGGCCCTCGCCGCCAGGATCGCCGCGCCACAGGCACCGGAATCGTTGGAGGCTTCGATCAAGACCGGGTTGCCGGCGGCGTAGCCCTTGCGGGCGGCGGTGAAAGCCATGCCGATCATCATGGGCACGGCGGCCGCGCCGACATTGCCGAGGCTTTCTCCCGGCGACCAGATGTCCTGGAAGTCGTGCCGGCCGCGCAGCAGCCGCAGGCTCGCCAATGCGGATTGCTTGAACCAATATTGCTCGCCGACGAGATCGGCGATGCGGTAGCCCACACGGTTCATCTCTATGCCGGCGTCCTGAAGTGCGGCGCGGTAGGCGAATGTCATGCCGTCGCCCCGCAACGGCAGATCCTCCGCATTGTAGATGAATGCCTGCTCGCGGGTGAGGCCGAGCCCAGACAGACCAAGGCCGCTATTTTGCGAACGGGTGCAAAGCACTGCTGCCGCGGCTTCCCCGGGGATGAAGCCATTCGGATTGTCCGCAGTCAGCAGGCGTTTGTCGGCAAGATAATAAGAGACAGCCGCTGCCGTCAGATAGCTGTCGACGCCAGCGATCATCACGTAGGGCGCTTCGCCCGCCGCCAGTATGCGGCGTGCCTGTTCTAGGGCGACGTGCCCCGAGGGACGACCATGGGGCACAATCCTCGAGCGGCCATGCGGCGGACTTTCCACGATCTCCGCTATGCGCTGGAGCAGGCGTGCACCATCGGGGGCAGGGCGGCCAATTCGGCCCTCCTCGGCAAGACAGAGGATGAGCGCGGTCTGGCCGCGGGCTTCAGGCACGGCCTCGAAGGCCTCGCAAATGGCACCTGCGGCGAGATGGGCCATGCGCCTTTCGCCAACCCAGTTGCGCGGCAGCGGCACGGGAGCTCCAATCAGCCAATCTCCGCCAGGCCCCAGAAAGCGCGTCTCCTGAAAGCCGTCCAGGCGCGCCCGCATCGCCGCGCAGGCGGAGGGCGCGTCGAGGCCGACGGCCGTCGCCATGCCGATCGAGACGATGTCGATCGGCGTGGTCATGCCTCTTCCTCCTCCGGCAGAGGCGCACTGCTCGCGCGCACGAAGGCGCGACCCGTGGCACGCGCCCTCAGCATGGATTGGGTCGGCGGGCCGACCCAGCATTCGCTGAAGTCGAGGATTGTCCGGTGGATGCGCTGCGACACACGCCAGACCAACGAAAAGCGCCGGTTTTCCAGGTCTAACAAAATAGTGTCGGGCGGTATCGCGCGCTCAAAGGCTTTCTCACGGCCCTTGAACAGCGTCATCGGAAGGCTGGTGGCCGGCAGCCGGAAGCTTTCGCGCCCCACTGGCGTCAAATTCACCAGCATCACCTCCTCGCCGCCCTTCGGATGCTCTATCTGCTGGTCGGGCGGCGCCATCTGGAAATAGCGGTCGTCGAAATCCGGCGGCAGGAACGGGAAGATGTTGTCGATCCAGTTC
>NZ_JBNDHT010000277.1:0-1986 GCF_056755115.1 Rhizobium sp. SVR5-2C
ATGTAGGACTGTGCCTCGGTGTGGCGTCTTGCCGCCACCGTTGTTGTATTGCGGGTGGGTTACCATATTATGGCCATGCAACAAAATGGAGTTTCCTTTCGCGAGCACCGCGAGCTCGGCGAAGTCGCGTGGTTGCGCGATCATGACCGCGCCTTGGCGCTGGCGGCCGGACAGGACAAACCTGTTCTGCTCCTGTTCCAGGAAGTACCGGGGTGTTCGACGTGCGTGCGGTTTGGGCAGGATGTTCTGACGCATCCGTTGATGGTGGAGCTGATCGTCGATCGGTTCGTGCCGGTGGTGATCTTCAACAACCATCCCGGTGCAGACGCCGAGGTCCTCCGCCGCTACGACGAGCCATCGTGGAACAACCCCGTAGTGCGGTTTCTCGGGCCTGATGGAGCCGAGCTCCTGCCCAAGCTAAGCGACCGTTATGATGCGCTGGGACTGTACGAAAAGATCACCGCGGTTCTCGACAGGCTCGGCGATGATATTCCCGGCTATTTCCGCTTATTGGGGGGTGACCTTCTGGTTGAATATGGCCTGAGCAAACGCGTCACCTACACAACTCCGTGCTTCTGGTCGGGCGAGACGAGCCTCGCCCAGCATCCGGCGGTAATTACGACCGATGCTGGATGGGTAGATGGCGAGGAAGTTGTACAGGTCCATTTCGATCCGCGCGAGATCTCCCGCCCCGATCTGGATGCCTATGCCAGCGCGGAGGGTTTCAGTCCGATCGAGAGCGGTGGTTTCGAGCTAGACCGTGAGCCACAGTTCTACCTGCGCAAAAATGCTCCCGTCATCTGCCTCTAACGCCGGCCCAGCGTACACGGATCAACCTGGCTGTGCCTTATGGCAATCCGATTGCGGACTTGCTCAGTCCGCAGCAGTCCGCATGGCTTGCCGATCCGCGGCTGCAGCGAGCGAGCGGGGATGAAGCCTATCGCCAGGATATTCGGCAAAGTTGGCCGTCCCTGGTGGCGCAACTTAGTTCTATTGGGAAGGAAATGTGATCATGGATGTCGCCTCCATCGGCTTTATCGAGGATGAGGATATTCTGCTCGACCTGGCGTCGCTCGCGCTGAGCCATCTGGATCACGAGAATGGATATCTCCCCCTATCTCGAAAAGCTCGAGGAGATCGAGAACCGCGTGTGCGAAGAAGGGCGTAGCGGGCTTCTCGCGAGAGAACGCGCCGCAGATCTGGAGCGGGAAAACCAGGACAAAGGATTGAGCAAAGAGCTCGCTGTTGAGATTTGGTCCCGTTCCGCAGATCACCAATCGCTGCGCCAGTTTGAAAGCGCGGACCGCGCATGAGCCGTGGAATTCTGATCGATTACGCGGGTGTCGTTTTGCATTTAACCGTAAGATTCTGCCCGCAACAATTTCAACAAGATAGTCTGGCACCTAATTTGAGACTTGGCGCTTAATCTGAGATTTTCTCTTGGATTTTACCCCTTAATGTGAGATTCAATCGTCGACGAAATCGACGGTGTTTCTGCCATGAATGACCCATTTCCTGACGAAGTTGACGAAGCGCTTTGGGATGAGGCGTGTCGACGAGCCGATGCCATTCGAGGATTTCTGATGCGTCGGTCAGCCAAGGTAGTATCAGGGGATATGGCGCTGCTGGCTGCCGAACTAAAAGTCAGTCGGGCAACGGCATTCCGCCTTATCAAGCTATTTCGAGCTGGAGGAACGGTGATGTCGCTGGTGGAGCGCAAACCCGGCCGGCCTGACGGCCGCCGCATGCTCGACGAAGAGCGCGAAGAAATCATCCGCGCCACCATCAACCGGTACTACCTGAATAAAAACCGTCCAGGCGTTTCTCAATTGGTTCGGGATGTACAAACGAACTGCGTCTCGGCCGGACTCAAGCCGCCACATCGCCGGACGATCGAAACTCGTCTTGAGGACATCGAACTGCAGAAGCGCGCCAAACGACGGGGCGAAACCGAAATCGTGAAGCGGACAACGGCTGTTCCAGGAG
>NZ_JBNDHT010000278.1:0-1915 GCF_056755115.1 Rhizobium sp. SVR5-2C
GAGGAAACTGATCTGGCCGTCCTCAAGAAGCGCTTCCGGCGCGGCTCAACCGGCGCATTGGGATCAGGTCTGGGTCTTGCAATCTCCGACCGCATCGTTTTCCAGATGGGCGGCACACTGGAACTTCTATCGCCGGCAAGCGGCGAGGCATCGGGGTTCGAGGCGCGGGTAAACTTGCCGGCATAAGGCTTGCAAATCTGCGCCAAGGGTGCGAGCACACGCGAAAGCTTAGAGGCGGCAGGCAGCATGATCATCTCATTCGACATCGGCGGTTCGGCAATCAAGGGCGGTCTTGCGCGCTCCGAAACAGACATCGTTCCGCTTGGCCGCCGCCCGACGCCGAAAGATGATTTCACCGCCTTCGTCGAGACGATCCGCAGCTTCATCAACGAGACCGGCGAAACGCCCCTTCGCCTTGCCTTTTCGATCGCCGGCGTCGTCGATCCCGATACGCAGCGGCTGACCTGCGCCAACATTCCCTGCATTCATGATCGCAACCTTGCCGCCGATCTTGAGGCCGAATTCGGCTTTCCGGTGCTGATCGCCAACGACGCCGATTGCTTTGCCATGGCCGAGGCTGGACTCGGCGCCGGCCGCGGCCACCGTATCGTTTTCGGCGCAATCCTTGGCACCGGCGTCGGCGGCGGCCTTGTTTCGGACGGCAGGCTGGTCAACGCATCCGGCGGCTTTGCCGGCGAGTGGGGCCACGGACCAATCCTCGCTTCCGAAGCCGGAACGCCGTCCGTGAAAATCCCCGCCTATCCCTGCGGCTGCGGCCAGAAGGGATGCGTCGATACCGTCGGCGGCGCGCGCGGCCTCGAGCGTCTGCATAAGACGCTGCACGACCTCGAATTCTCCAGCGAGGAAATCATCGCGCAATGGCAACGAGGTGAAGAAAAGGCGACACGCACGATCGGCGTCTATACCGATCTCGTCGCCTCGCCCTTGGCGCTGACGGTCAATATCACCGGCGCGACGATCGTGCCGGTCGGCGGCGGGCTGTCGAATGTCGAGCCGCTACTTGCCGAACTCGACAGGGCCGTGAGGAGCCGCATCCTGCGCAAATTTGACCGCCCGCTGGTGGTGCGCAGCGAATGCCGCATCGAGCCGGGATTGATCGGGGCGGCACTGTTGGGGTTGAAGGCCCTCTAAAGCTTCGGCCACATCCTGACGATCGCGGCAAAGCGCTGCCAGTCCTTCCGCAGGCAAGGAGTCCAGGCGGCTTCCGCGACTGCAGGAAGCCGCGGAAAGACCAGCCGGTTGAAATAGGCCCGGGAGATGAAATTCTCGCCCCAGATACAGGCTTGGATACCGCGCACCCGGTCTCTCAATTCCTCGGGCAATTCGCCCTCGGCCTCGTAAGCATAGGTCTTTTCCGGCGGCGTGAAGCCGGCCCAGCTTGCGCCCGGCTCACCCCAGGCTTCCGACTGCGCCATGTCGAGGTAGTAGGCCTGCGCCGGCGTCATGACCACGTCGTAGCCCTCGCCCGCCAGTTCGATGCCGGCCTCAGCCTTTTCCCAGGCCATCAGCAACGTGCCCTCACGCTCGACGCCGCCGCCGTGCGAGACCTCATTCCAGCCGGCGAGCTTCTTGCCGCGCTCCGAAAGCATGGTCTTGATCCGCCGCAGGAAATAGGACTGCAGCTCGGCGGTGCCCGCGAGCTTTTCCCGCTCCATCAGTGCCTTGCAGAGCGGCGAAGCTAGCCAGGAATCATGCGCGACCTCGTCGCCACCGATATGGATGTAATCGGATGGAAAGATTCCCAGCATCTCGTCGAACACCTTGCCGAGGAATTCGTAGGTGAAGTCGATCGCCGGATTCAGCGCATTGTTGGGATAGCCCTGCACCGAGCGGTAGCCGTCCGGCGCCTCCTGCCCGTCGACAAGCTGCGGCAGGGCAAAGAGGGCGGCCGTGC
>NZ_JBNDHT010000279.1:0-1837 GCF_056755115.1 Rhizobium sp. SVR5-2C
TGCCTAGCGAACTGGTAGATCTCGTCTATCTGCGGGTCTCGCAGATCAACAATTGCGCCTATTGCCTCGATATGCACACTCGCGACCTGATCAAGAGGGGCGTGAAGATCGAGAAACTCGCGCTGGTTCAGGCTTGGAAAGAAGGTGGAAATCTCTTCAGCGAGACCGAGCGGGCCGCGCTTGCCTGGGCAGAGACCGTGACTCTCGTCGCCGAGAGCGGCGTGCCCGACAGCGCCTACTCCGCCGCGCGAGAGGTTTTCGATGAAAAGCAACTCGTCGATCTGACGATCGCGATCAGCCTGATGAACAGCTATAATCGGATGGCCATCAGCTTCCGCAATACGCCGCAGGCTGTGCTGGAACATTGATGGCGTGCGGAGCATGACCGTCGTTGAGATTTCCGGAATACGAATCCTCGACAGCAAGCCTGCCTGCGAGGCAGCTCAGTTCATCAGGGATGCGGAGATGCGGGACTCCCGGCGAACTCGCGACGAATGCAGCAACAGCTAACAATCGGGGATAGACCATGCTTGAGAAAATATCGGGAACGAGCATCCCAGACAGCAAAATCGCACGCGAGGTGACCGAATTCATTCGCGATACCGAGAGCGATCTGCTCTTCCATCATTCGGTCCGGGTCTACTTTTGGGGAGCCATGACGGGAAATCGCAGTGGCATGACCTTCGACCCGGAACTGCTCTACACAGCCGCCATGTTCCACGACATCGGCCTCACCGCGCGCTACGAAAACAGTCAGTTGCGCTTCGAAGTAGACGGCGCGAACGCCGCGCGGGACTTCCTGCGGGCGCGCGGCATTTCCGACAGCGACATCGAGATCGTCTGGAACGCTGTCGCCCTCCACACCACGCCCGGCATACCGGAATTCATGCGCCCGGAGATCGCACTAGTGCAGGCGGGTGCTGGTATGGACGTTGCCGGCAGGGGCTACGAGGAATTCACCGACGCGCAGCGCGAGGCCGTCATCGCCGCCTTTCCGCGGGAGGCCGACTTCAAGCACGGCATCATCGATGCTTTCTACCACGGCATGAAGCACCGGCCGCACAGCACCTTCGGCACCTTCAACGACGACGTGCTCGCGTTCAAGGATCCGGAATTTCGGCGGGTCGATATGTGCAGCGTCATCCTTGGCTCGCGTTGGGAAAGTTGAACCTAATTTCCGTCTTCTGGGGAGGTGAGCACCTTCCAGGGATCAGGACCAATGACCCCATCGTTACAAACTTCCTGTTCAATTAAATTTTCTAGACAATCGAATATCTTGGCATGGTTCGAATCACCGATTGGGCCGTGTGCTGCCGGCAGCTAGCCTCGCAAGCAAGATACCGGACGTTTTTGGGCACTGCAGCGGCATAACAGTCAAATCGAACGGCTGTCATATGCCCAATGCAGCAAAGCCTGGCGCTGACGCGGCCGGCACCAGCAATCCCCAGGCTCGCAGGCTCGACGAAGCTGAGCGAGATGGCGGCGAATAGCTTTCCAACGGGCGATCTGTCGCTCGTCCTCGCCGGGCATGCGACGACCTTGGTGGTAACGGCAGTACCACTGGATCCAGCCACGCGGATCGTCGGGATGTATCCATCCCTTAGCTCGCCAGACGCTGAGCGGTTGGCTGGCGTCGACACCGAACCAATTAAGTGACGGATCTTTTCGCAGCGACGACAGCCGGGCCTCTGCAAACCAGCTGTTGGGGAATTCGTCGCGACAATCGGTCATGTACTTGCCGCCGAACACCCCGAGCGCTAGCATCTCGGCGGGTGTCAAGTCTGGCCGGAAATCGGGATGAAAGTTACGGCCGATTGGCGCAACGAGAGCGTACCGG
>NZ_JBNDHT010000280.1:0-1770 GCF_056755115.1 Rhizobium sp. SVR5-2C
CCCCCCCCCCCCTCCCACAAAAAGAAACCCACCCCCCCAGATTACTACGCGTCTCGTGGGCTCGGAGATGTGTATAAGAGACAGGCTGGTGGCAGCGCCGCGGCTTCTTCTAAGAAGCCCTTCCCGCAATCAAATGCCAAAAAATCCGGCCGCGGCGACGCGGCCGGATTTTTATATGCCGGCGTCCTCAGCGGACCCTATGTACCGGTATTTCGCAGCAGGCCAAGCGTCTCCGAGCGGCGAGGAGACGAGTTTACAGAACCGGATTGCTCGGACGGGACACATATCCATTCGGGATGACTTCGGTCATGGATCGCGTAGCCGTTCGCCTTGAAAATCTCGACCACTTCGTCCGCATTTTCTGTAACTTCCACCACGACCAGTGGCCGTATCTCCGACAGACAACGCAGGCTTCCCTGAAGCACAAGCCTTTCGGCCCCCTCCACATCGATCTTAAGCAAAGCCGGACGAAGGCCCGTGGCTGCCAGAAACGTGTCGAGCTGAACCATATCAACGCGGACACGTTCCATCATGGCATTACTGAAAGCATTTGCGCGATTCTGCTGAAAATTCTTGTAGTCTTTATTCAGGGAGTTGTTCTGCCCCGAAAGCGACTCGATCCAAAAGTCGACAACCCCGTCTCGATCGCCGCATGCGGCCTCGATGATCTCTACATTGGAAAAGGATTCGGTATTTTTTTGCAGATACGGAACGTTGTTGGGGCCAGGTTCGAAAACCACCACCCTTCCCGCATCACCGACGAGTTTTCTCAAGTGAATCGAAAGATAGCCGATGTGGGCACCGATTTCGATAACCGTATCGCCAGCCTTTACAAGCTGCGCGAGCCTCTCCATGACATGCCGCTCGCGCCGCTTTCCTTTGAACCAATATCCGCGATGCTTATAGGCGTGCAGGCTCAGCGAAACATCAGGCCACCAATGATGCTGAACAACGATATCGCCCGGCCCCAACACTCGAAGCACATAGAGTGCAATCCGCCGGAGAAAGCGGTATCTGGCTAGCCTTTGCAGTGGCATTGCAAAGCCTCCGTATTCAAAGACCGAATATAGGAAAAGACCTATGTAAACTCTGACGCAGCGGATCAGTTCCCGCCTTTTTCAGCCATCTTGCGATAGCCGTTGCAGCACCTGCATGGCTTCTGCTGCACGATGCTCGGGCACGAAGAGATGGTCGTGATAGAAGGCGGAGACCGGGTTTACACCCATTCCGGCTTCCGCCAGGCGGGCCGTGATCGCCGCGAGGAACCCCACCGCATCCAGCGAAGAATGGATGTCCAGCGTTATCATCCGCGAGCGGAATGTTCCGGCAAGCCCGGCGCGAAGGGCCGCGCTCTCCTCCAGGATCAGGGTTACTCCCTCCGCTTCCCGGAACGTCATCACCGCCTCAAGTCTGGCCGGAAGGTCCGCCCCGTCCGGCATAGTCGCAAAGACGTAGGTCGCGTCCTGCAGCCTCGGCTGCATCGACGCCAGAAGCCGGTTGAGGCTGGTTTCGCCGGACATTCGCCTGTTCTCCGTTGGCGCGACCAGACTGAGCGAGTTTCTTCCGTAACGTCAAATGGATTTGGAATCGGAACGTTTGCTGGACGGTCCGCCACCACCGCCCACCCCAAGCTCCCTCATTCCTGTGCTTGTCACAGGAATGAGGGTGGAGAAGGCATCCTCGCCGCCCCCTCCCTCTCCCCTCGGGGAGAGGATACAAAATCTTGCCCTTGGCCATCGGCCAAGGCTTAGATTTTGTTGGTGAGGGGGA
>NZ_JBNDHT010000281.1:0-1751 GCF_056755115.1 Rhizobium sp. SVR5-2C
GAACCAACAGTTCGCCTTGGATCGTAGAAGGAGACCAGGATGCATGAGATCGTACCCGAATTATCGATTCATAAGGCAGCGAAAGGGCTTCGCATCTGTGTTGCCGGTCCCGGTGCAATCGGCATCACGCTCGCGACACGGCTGTCAATAAGCGGGCATTCCGTCAGTGTTCTTGCCCGAGGTGGAAGCCTCGTTGCTATCAAGAAAAATGGCTTGTCTCTTATGGACGCCGAAGGAGAACATCGGGCTCATGTCACCGTCGGCACCGCCGACGAGCTTCAGAGCGCGGATGTGCTTTTTCTTTGCGCCAAGGCGCAAGACCTTGAATCCCTGGCCGAGGCCGTACAACCCCTCATTCATCCTGAGACGCTCGTCGTTCCGTTCGTTAACGGCATTCCATGGTGGTATTTCCAAGGGGTTGAAGGGCGTCACGCCGGCCGCACCGTTCTGGCTGTCGACCCTCGTCAACGCCTCAAGCGATTGCTGCCGGAGCAGCGTGTAATTGGCGCCGTTACGACAATCACTGTGGAAAGACTTGCGCCCGGCGTTGCCCGTACCAGAAACCCTCTCCGTTGCGTCATAGGAGAGATAGACCATCGTCGCAGCGATAGAACGGACTGGCTTGCAGCTCTGTTGGCTGAAAGCGGGATAGCCACGCGCGTCACGGAAAGGATACGTGATGCCCTGTGGACGAAGGTCGTTGCCAACTTGTGCAGCAATCCGCTTTCGGTTGTCACCGGCGCCACGTTACGTGATGTTTGTGGTGACCCGTCTTTGTCCATCGTAAGCCGAAAGCTGGTCGATGAAGGCTTGTTGGTCGCTGCTTCGTTTGGCGCGCGAGTGGAGCTCGATCCCAGCTCGCTTCTCGCGATGGGCGCCAGCATGGGCGATTTTAAGACTTCGATGCTTCAGGATTACGAAAAGGGCCTGCCACTTGAGTTGGCGGCAATTTGCAACGCCGTTATGGAGTTGGGAGAGCTTGAAGGTATTTCAATGCCTTTTACAAGAACGATAACAATTCTCTCGCAGTTCAAAAGCAGCATGCGCCAGAAGGCCCCCTACGTCGAATCGGACAGAACCAACGCGGCATAGTTGTTCTTGCTACACGCTTGTTGATATTACTCCGCAGGCAGAAGCCGGAATAGACGCGAGTGCTTGCGACATTACCGGTTAACCCGGTCGAACTCGTGTTGAATTCACCGCGACAGACGATGCAGGCTGCGATTGACATGCTTTCCATGGATTTCGGTTGTCTTTGCGCAAGGCTCGTTTGGCCTGGATCGGCCGAACCGGGCTCTGCGGGATGCCTGCGATTGTCGATGGGCTTTTGCGGCTCAAAGCGGCATTAGCGCGGTTCAGCTTTTCACGGAATCGCAGAACCGCTCTCTATCTCTTTGTTTTTTCGTAATTCCCGCCGGGGAAAACCGCTTCGCACTTTTCCTGGAATTGCTCTAGGAGGCAGACCACAAACATTTCAGCCACCAAGGCCGGGCGAAATCTGCTGATCGGCACCAACCGCTTGTTATTCCATATCGTCGGCATATAGAGCGGCCAGTTCTGGATACATTGACATCCCAGCGAGAACCAGCCCATCGAAAATGATGCGCAGTAACAATGATGCCGCGCTATCATGTCGTTGCGCAAGCACAACTGGCTGAGTTACGGCTGGCTGATTGAATTAGCCCCCGAAAGGCCCGGACATGCTCCACCACTTAGCTAAGTGGGTAGGAGTAATGTTGGTAATATGACTA
>NZ_JBNDHT010000282.1:0-1748 GCF_056755115.1 Rhizobium sp. SVR5-2C
AGATCTTCGACGTCGTTCACGTGAGCGATGTCATCAAACTCGATTGAAACCTTTTGGTTCGATAGCGGACGGTGGGTGAAAGAGCGGGAACCATTAGGGCGCGTATCCATTCCGGTTGGTGCTCGGAGGAACCGCCATGCCGCACTCCCCTTCCCTTGAAAATGAAATCGTCGCCCTACGTCCTGTAATGCGGGCCTTCGCTCATCGATTTACCACATCGGATGCCGACGCCGAGGATCTGGCACAGGAAACCGTCTTGAAGGCCCTCCGCCATCTGGATCATTTCACGCCCGGAACCAGCCTCAAAAGCTGGATGTTCACCATCCTCCGGAACCAGTATTGTAGTCAGTACAAGCGGTCGAAGCGTTACCGTTTGGCCTCCGACATTTCCGAAGCCTCCTTCGAAATCTCCGTGCCATCGGATCAGGATTGGCCGTTGCGGCTGAAAGATGTTTCCGAGGCAATCGACCGTCTTCCCAAACACATGCGACAGGCGCTGATGCTCGTCGTGTCCGGGCGCTCGTACGCCGATGCCGCAAAGGATTGCGGGTGCGAAATCGGTACCATCAAGAGCCGGGTCGGCCGCGCGCGGAGGGCATTGATGGTGGCCTTGGATGAGGCCCGTTTCAGCGAAGCTGCAACCCGGTAGAAAAAACCCGCCAAAGCGGGCAATTCAGGTGCACTCCACCCCGAGCATGCTCTCCAAGGAACTCAAACGTCCGGCGGCCGCCTCACCCCTTTGTTCGACGAGTTCAAGCGAATCCTAATTCGTCCGAAAGATTTCCCAGAGGCGACGATGAATCGTCAAGATGTCTCCTTTCGCTTCACTCAGAACGAAGCATCCAGGCGGCTTTAATGAACTCGAAACAAAGGCGGCGAACACGAAAGGGATCTGGCGGACCTCGAGGATTTCCACGCACGCAATCATCTCGTCACCCTCGTAGTCGAGATCGATGATCGCGCCATCGTGGCCGCCAAGGTCAAAAGATGAAAGAGCATTTGCCGCCACCGGGCCTGCGAGAACAATGTCGAATGATCTCCAAGCGTTCGAAACATTCGATGGGGTGGTACGACTGGAAATCACGAGAAAGCGCAGCATGGCGATCTGCCCCTGAGTGCGATGTTCGAACAGAACACAGTCGGGGAAGTTCCGAAGAGAATCCCGGTGCCCCTTTACCTGATCAGATACGACCAGAATTGCAAGCATTTACTCAACGGCGAAGGGGTGCGTTATTCCCGCAACGCCGCATAGAGCGAGATCGTCACTCTTTGCGGTGTATCCTCAGGTGTTGACCACAACATCGTCCGATCAAGCTAATTCAGACGACGACCAGGACTGCGATTCTACTTCCATGTCCGCTCGGACGACAACTTCGACAGGTATCTCGGTGGTATCGGATGGTCCGGTAGTCGAGCCGCTCCTTGCGATGATCGCCTAAACCGAGATGACACCGTGCAGGGAACGAAACGACTGCCCCGCAGTTAACTGGCACGCAAACAATCATGTTTGGCGCTGTTCAGGAGAAGTTACGTGAGAAGCACATCTGACAAGGCATCGGGCAAGACCAACGAACTGGCGGGCAAGGCACGCCAGGTTGCTGGCAAAGCCGTGGACAACAAGGAAATGCAGGCTAAGGGCGCGGCGCAGGAAGGCAAGGGCAAGGCCCAGGTCGCCAAGGGCAAAACTAAGGACGCAGTCAAAGGCGTCGTTGATCGCACCTGACCGAACTACTTTGATCCCGTTGTCA
>NZ_JBNDHT010000283.1:0-1722 GCF_056755115.1 Rhizobium sp. SVR5-2C
TCCTGATACTGCGTGAAGATGTCGAAGACGAACCGCGGGAAGCCGCGTTCGACTTCACGAGCCTTGGCGAGCAGCGACATGTCAGGCGGTGCGGCACCGTTATTTGCGGCAGCGGCGGCTTGTACGTTGGGGTAAGGTGACGGGAAATGATCCGACGGAACTGCCTTGCGGGTGAACATTTCACCGTTGGCATCCGGGCCATCCTGCACCTCGTAATTCGCGGCAAAAGCCTTGACCTGCGCGTCCGAGTACCCCAGCTCGCCGAGCGTGCGGAACGGAACGAGGCTCATGGAGTGGCAGGCGGAACAGACTTCCGTATAGACCTTTAGACCGCGCTGAAGCTGGCCCTTGTCGTAATGGCCGAACGGCCCCGCGAAGCTCCACTCCTGCTCCCGCGGCTCCTTGAGAGGATAATGCGGTGTCGCACTTTCCTCGTGGTGGGCCGGCGCCGCCCCATTTGCCGGTGTCGCTTCCTGGGCGAATGCAGAATTCCCGAGAACGGCTGCGACGGCGAGCGGCAGAATGCTTGCAACAAGCTTTTTCATGTTTCTATCCCTCTGTCGCTCGCTTATGCCTTGACCATGGCAGGTTGCTTTTGCTTTTCGAGCACCGCCTCGGTGATCGAGTTTGGAATGCGGCGCGGCACCTCAACGAGACCAAGCACCGGCATGGCGACGAGGAAGAAGGCGAAGTAGAGCAGCGTGCAGAACTGCGAGACCATGACGTAGATGCCTTCCGCTGGCTGAGAACCAAGCCAGCCGAGGACGACCGCGTCGATCACGAACAGCCAGAAGAACATCTTGTACCAAGGGCGGTAGACCGCCGAGCGGACCTTCGAGGTGTCGAGCCACGGCACGAAAAACAGTACGATGATCGCCCCGAACATCACCAGCACGCCGCCGAGTTTGGAGTCGATCGGACCGACGTTGAAGGTGATCGAGCGCAACATTGCGTAGAATGGCAGGAAGTACCATTCCGGAACGATATGCGCCGGCGTCTTCAGCGGATCGGCGGGGATGTAGTTGTCGGCGTGGCCGAGGAAGTTCGGCATGTAGAAAATGAAGTAGGCGTAAACCAGCAGGAAGACCGAAACGCCGAGCGCGTCCTTGAGGGTCGCATAGGGCGTGAAGCGCACGGTATCCGTCTTGGTCTTCACCTCGATGCCAGTGGGATTGGTCTGGCCGGTCACGTGCAGCGCCCAGATGTGCAGAACGACGACACCCGCGATAATGAAGGGAAGCAGATAGTGCAGCGAATAGAAGCGGTTCAGCGTCGGATTGTCCACCGCAAAGCCGCCGAGCAGGAACTGCTGCACCCACTCGCCGACGAGCGGAAAGGCCGAGAAGAAGCCGGTGATGACCGTTGCTCCCCAGAAGGACATCTGGCCCCAGGGCAGGACATAGCCCATGAAAGCAGTCGCCATCATCAGGAGATAGATCAGAACGCCGAGGATCCAGAGAATTTCACGCGGCGCCTTGTAGGAACCGTAATAGAGGCCTCGAGCGATGTGCAGGTAGACGGCAACGAAGAAGAACGATGCGCCATTCGCATGCATGTAACGCAACAGCCAACCATGGTTGACGTCGCGCATGATCTTTTCAACGGAATTAAACGCGATCGAGGTTTCGGCCGCGTAGTGCATGGCGAGTACCACGCCGCTCAATATCTGAACGAGCAGCATGACGGAGAGCGCCGCACCGAAGGTGTAGGCATAGTTCAGGT